>DASYDW010000136.1 GCA_036499395.1 Pirellulales bacterium | reverse complement strand
AGAGTTCACCGAGGCCACAGAGAATTCTCTAGGCACAGTTCCCTAACTTTCTCTTGGTGCCTTTTCGCACTTTTCGTGGCCGGATTTTCTAAGTACTTGTAGGGTGTGTCCGAGACACACCACTCTTCTGATCCCTGGCTTTCAATCTGCGAAAATTGGCGCAATCTGCGGATCAATAAAAAAGGTGCGTCACAGACGCACCCTACGTCGGAAAACTTCCTCATTCGCGATTCAGGATAGTGTGTTTGCACCGCACCATGAATCGCCGAGCCAAAGTGCCGGTCCCGCTCATCATTTCGCGCTCCGCGTTTCCCCCACGCATCGTTCATCACACGGTATTTGCTTCACTGCCCTCTGCCCACTTCCTCCACTTCCGCAACGCCATGGTAAAACTTTCGACGCGCGCAAAAAAAAGCCCGCGGAAGGTTTTCGCCTTCCGCGGGCTTTCAAATGCAAACTTTGCTTACGACGTCGCTAGTTAACGTTGTCCGAAATGGGCAACCGGTCATCGCGGACCGCGTAACGCTTGAGCGTGATCAGGTCGGTTTCGTTCTTCATGAACTTCACGGACCCGTCACCCATCAGCGCCTGGGCGCCGGCCGGATGTTGTGAGTTGATGGGGTTATTGATCCCCGTCAGGCTCGAGGTGCCGGGGGTCAGGCCCGCCGTTGGACAAACTCCGCAGGACACCGAGTCATTGGTGACATTTTGGAGCGACGGGACGGGGGGATAAGCCCCGCTGCCCGCATTTGTCCCCTGGCTGATGCGTGCTGAAAACGCATTGATCGGCCAGCGAACAGTCGTCAAGGCGTAAATTCCCAGATTTCCTGTGGTGGCTACCATGGGCTGCGTGGGGCTGGGGCTGCCGTTGCCATTGGTGCCAGTAAAGCCACCGAAGAGGGCCGTTGCCCGCAAATCCCCTTGTTTGCCGGCATTGCCGGCGGCGGCGCCGTAATACTGCCAGCCGGACTGTTCAGCGACCACCATCGTGTTGCTGGTGCCGTCGGAAAGACCGGCCAAGCCAATGGATTTACCCGGCACCAGTGCGCCGGCCGCGCTGGCGATACCCTGCGGTGTAATCTGATAACGAGCATCGGTCTTCATCGCACCGCCAGAAACCGAAGGGTCGATTCCCAAGGCGTAACCGCCGAGCGTTGGCGCCGAACCGGGTGCGTCATTTCCGCCATCCGAGGGCGTTACCGTTGTCGGCAACGCGACGGCCCCCGATATGCCGGCATACGTCGGTTGCACGATCTGCGATTGAACGCCCGGCACGGTAGGCACGGTTGTGGACGCAGGTGTACACAGGCCCGAATAAAACTGAGGCAACGGGCTGGAGGGGCAGAGCATGTACGCCGGACGGAAACCCTGCGGACTGGTCGAGTTATTTGTTGGATTGCCGACCAGGCCGGAATTGCCGCTCAGCGGAACGGAAGCTGTGGTTCCCATGCCCGACCAGCCAACCAGGGCGTTATTGGGGACCGAGTTGTTCCACTGCTGGGCCACAGCGGTCCCTTCGGCATACGCCAAGAGTCCGACCCAGAAAGAATTGCCCCAGGTGTAGCCGGCGGCGCTATTACCTGCCGCGCGGGCACCATACGGCATCTTGTTGAACGAATCGTGATAGTTCTGCAGAGCCAGCCCAATCTGCTTCAAGTTGTTAGAGCATTGGGCGCGACGGGCTGCTTCGCGCGCCATCTGCACGGCCGGGAGCAACAAAGCGATCAAAATGCCGATGATGGCGATCACGACTAGTAGCTCTACCAGCGTGAACGCCCCGCGGCGACGGGATGTAGGCCACGAACGAGACATCGCACGACCTCCGGATAAGAAATGATTAGGACCGGACACAGAATCTCTTGAAACGCACGACTTCAAAATCCAAGACATAGGCACTCGGCAAATGAATGATCCGCCGAGCATTAAACGCAATACAAACAGATCCCCCTCATCGGATTCGTCGCCTGAAGGGTGCGAATCCGATCAATCGCTTCGCAAACGACAAGCTCTCCGGTCTGAAACCGGAAACCTTTCACCATCGCATTACCCGGTGAGACGTAGCCTGTGGCCGACGTAACCTCGGGCTGTCGATGAGAAAACCGCACGTCCCCTTAAGAAACGCGCGGGGTCATTCGAGAGCGGTTGTCATTATCTACGATAAACCGTAATCCTTGCAAGGGTTTTGAGAAAACTTTTGCCACCGACCGACGAGTCGACCTGTGACCAGATTATCGCCGCGCCGCTGGATGCCCTTCACCCGGCGCGTACCGTATAAGAACCTGCCCCCAAAAGGAACGGTAAACCTCCCCGCTTTTGCTCGATTCAGCCCTGCCGGGCTCCGCGCCGTCACGGCACCCGGTTTAATGCGTTCGGCGACTCCTAATTGGCGGTCCAATCGAGGATCCATTAAACCTCTAAACCTCGTGCATTGCCCGGGGGCTAGAGGTAGCCAAACCTCAGGGGACGATTTCCAGATCGGGCAGCGCCCGGGCCAGTTCTTTCCGCCCCTCGGGCGTAGTCCTGGTGCGTCGCAAAAGTATCTCCTCCAACGACGTACAGCGGGCAATCGCCGCCAGCCCGGCGTCGGTAATCTCGGTTTCGCGCAGGTCGAGCCCCTGCAACTGCACCGCGTGGCGGGCCATCGCACGCAGGCCGTCGTCGGCCGCCCGCGTTCCCCGCAGTCCCAGGTGGACTAGCCGCGCGAATCCAGCCAGCCGGGCGCCGGTGACGTCGGTTCCGTCCAGCACCAGGAACTCGAGCCGTGGCAGTTTTCCAAGCTGGACCAGGCCCGCGTCCGTGATGCTCGTATTGGTCAGGGACAGCCGTTCCAGGCACGCGAGGCTTACGAGCGCCGCCAGTCCCTGGTCCCCGACGATCGTATCGTCGAGGAACAGCCAGGCGAGCGACGGCAACTGGGCCACTTGCTGCACCCCATCGTCCGTGATGCCGGTGCCGTTCAGCCATAAGCTGTCGATATGCGTTAGCTGTGCGATCGAGTGCAGACCCTTGTCTGTGACCTTGGTGCTCGCCAGCTTCAGGCTGCGCAATGCTTTCATATCTAGAAGCGCCGAGAGGCCCAGATCGTCGACGTCGGTATGCGATAGCCAGAGTCCGGCCAGTTGTCGGCAACCCTTCAATTGCGTCAGACCGACGGAATCGACTTGCGTGAAGGACAGGTTCAGCCATTCGAGTTGCGCGAGTCCTGCCAGGTGGCGTAGCCCATCAGATGTGACAGGCGTGCCCTGCAGATACAGGCCGCGCAAGTTTCTCAGGCCCGCCAGATGCCGCAGGCCATCGTCGCCGATGCGCGTTTCGCCCAGATAGAGAATTTGCAGTTCATTGAGGGGCGCCAGGTGCGACATGCCGGCATCGGTGATATTCGAACGGCTGAGATCCAGCCACCGCACACGCGCGAGCGCCCCGAGATGTTCCATGCCCGCATCCGCGCCGCCATAACGCACAGCCAGAAATGCCTCTTCATCTTTACCGTTTGGGATCAGTTCGACGGTGCCGCCGGCGCGTTCGATTTCCTGCCGCGCATGTTCGGCTGCCGGATCCGTTGCTGCCACAATCGTGGCAGCACTTGCCCAAAGCGCGATCGCCATCAGAACGCGGCCCACCGCGGGCGCGCTGCAATGTCGATGTCGCCGACGCTCGACAGTCCTGGACATATCGCTCGTAACTGGGTTGGTCTTCGCGGCCGCGTGCGGGTTTTCAAGACGCCGTCGCAACGAAATCATCGCTGCCACTGCGAGAACCCGCATTCTGCCGCCAATCCGGGCTCTTGGCAAAATGTACCTCGCTCCCCGTGGTACGCTTCAACAATCGAAACGGCGAGCGACGGTTTCGTCACGATCCTTCCGCGATGCATTGAGAGACTGCCGTATGGCCGGTTCGCGGTTTATCCGCTGGTCCTTGCTAGTCGTAATGATTGCTGCCGTGCGCGGCGATTGCGGACTGGCAGCCGAACCGACTGTTGCGCCGTTGTCACTCGTGAAAAACGGCAGCTTCGAGGAGTCCGCGCCCGGCGAGCTATCGCATCCTGCCGGCTGGTATTACGTGCAGCAAGCGGCGCTGGTTGAGGCGAAGGATGCGGCTGCGGGGAGGCGTTTCTTACGTTTCACTAATGACGTGCCAGGCCGCACGGCGCAGGCGCAACAGCATGTGCGGATTGATGGCCGCGATGTGCGCGCAATTCTCGTCGCGGCATCGGTCGCGGTGCAATCCGTCGCGCCGGGGCAGTCTTTGCCCGAGCGTGCGGGGGTGCGCATTCATTTCTATGATGCCGACGACGTCGAAATCGGGCAGGAGACGCTTGGCCCCTGGGCCGGCAGTAAATCGTGGTCGCGCGAGACGGCACGTTTCGCCGTGCCTGAGCGAACTCGTTTGATCCTGATCGAGGTCGGCCTGGCCGGCGCGACGGGCACGGCCGATTTCGACGACGTGCAAATTCTGCTAGCGCCGCA
Organism: Pirellulales bacterium; assembly: GCA_036499395.1. Classification (NCBI taxonomy): domain Bacteria; kingdom Pseudomonadati; phylum Planctomycetota; class Planctomycetia; order Pirellulales; species Pirellulales bacterium. The sequence goes on along the minus strand of DASYDW010000136.1, from coordinate 227,486 downwards.
AAACCCAACGGCACTGCCGCGACGCATTGGCAAGTAGCAAAGCCGCGGCCGCATCACGCACCGGCCGATGTCGCAGCTTGACCGGGCCCGCGCGATCGGCGACAACACAAAGGGCACGCCTGGCGCCGGCTATGCGCCACGAATTCCTACCTCGCTACCTTCCGGATCATGATGGCATGCTGAAGCAAATCTTTGCCGGGCGGATCGTCCTGGCCGCATTCGCTCTGATCGTTACCGCAACGCTTTCCGCTCATGCCGAGAATTGGCCGCAATGGCGCGGCCCGCGCGATGACGGCACCAGCCTCGAGACTGGACTGCCGACCACCTGGAGCGCGACCGAGAACATCGCCTGGCGATTGCCAATGCCCGGACCGGCCGGCGCGACCCCCGTCGTGTGGGGCGACCATATATTCCTTACCAGCGCCCGCGAACGCGATTTGCTGCTGATTGCTTGCGACACCGCGGGCAAGCAATTGTGGGAGCGCGTTGTCGCGACCGGTGATCAAGAAGTGCGCGGCGACGAAGGCAACTCGGCTTCGCCTTCTCCTTGCACCGATGGCAAGCACGTCTGGACGTTGATGGGCACTGGTGACCTGGCCTGCTACGACTTCGCCGGTAACGAAGCGTGGAAGTTCAACCTGCAAGATCGCTACGGCAAATTCCAGATTCAATTCGGCATGACCTCTACTCCGGTGCTGGATGGCGACAAGCTCTATTTGCAATTGCTGCACACCGGCACGGCCTTGGTCGTCTGCCTGGACAAAACAACCGGCGCCGAAATCTGGCAGCAAAAGCGTCCCAGCGATGCTCGCGCCGAATGCGAGCACTCTTATGCTTCGCCGGTGCTCTACCGTGATAGCGGGCATGAGTTTCTGCTGACTCATGGCGGCGATTACGTCGTGGCCCATCGCCTGGCCGATGGCGCCGAGATCTGGCGCTGTGGCGGGCTGAATCCCAAGGGGAATTACAATCCCACGCTGCGATTCGTCGCCTCGCCGGTCGCGGCCGAGGGGTTGGTCGTCGTCCCCAGCGCGAAGAACGGTCCCGTCCTGGGCATTTCGCCCGACGCCCGCGGCGACATTTCCGAGACCCAAGAGGGGCACGTTTGGACCCGGGCTAAGAACACCCCGGACGTTCCGTCGCCGGTTGTTCACGACGGACTGGTGTACCTCTGCCGCGAGAACGGGGTGCTGATTTGCGTCGATGCCAAATCGGGCCGCGAACTCTACGAAGAACGAGCCCACCCGACGCGCTATCGTGCTTCGCCTGTCTATGGGGATGGCAAGATCTATCTGACTGCCCGCGATGGCGTCGTTACGGTCGTCAAGGCGGGCCGGCAGTTTGAGTTGCTGGCCGAGAATAAGCTAGGTGAAGATAAGGACGCCATCTCGATCTCGTCGTCGCCGGCAATCTCGGGAGGGCGGATTTATCTGCGGGCTTTCGACGCCTTGTACGCCATCGGGCCCAAAGTCGCGAAATAGTCGCCCGTGAGAAAACTATTTGCCGCGGCGGTCCGGCCAGCTTAGTTTCACATTTTTCGCTGCATGCATTTCGACATCCTTGAGATGACCCACGTATGAACCAGCTCATTCGTTTTTGGCAGATCGCCGTACTTTCGGCGTTGATTTTCGCAGCGGCGGCTGCAGCGGCGCAGGCTGCCGATCAGGGAGACTTCGAAACGGTCTTCAATGGCCACGATCTGACGGGTTGGGTCGTTGAAGGAACCAGCATTCGCAAGGAAGGGGAACAGACCCTGCCGGTATGGACCGCGGTCGGTGATGAGATTCGTTGCGGCGGCGGCGGATTCGGTTTCTTGCGTCTCGACCGGAAGGTGTGCGACTTCGTGCTGCAGGCCGAGTTCAAGCCCGAGCCACGCGCTAATAGCGGTATCGGCATTCGCACCGTTCCGTATCGCAACGTGCGCCAGACGCGACCGTCGTTTGCCGCGTATGAGATTCAACTGCAAGACGACGCCGGCAAACCAGTCGACGAGCATTGCACCGGCTCGCTGTATCGTTACGTCGCGCCGACGGAGAACGCGATCAGGCCGGCCGGAGAGTGGAACACCGTCGAGATTCGGTGTACCGGACCGCACATCGAAATCACGATCAATGGCCGCAAAGTTCAAGACGTCGATCAAACCAAGATCGCCCAGATCAAAGACAAGCCGCTTTGCGGTTATGTCTGCCTGCAAAACCACGGCAGCCCCTGCGCCTTTCGCAACGTGCGGTTGCAAACTGTAAAAGCGGCCGAGTAAAGGCGGAGTCGACCGCCTCGGGAATCGGTCTTCACGATCAAGCGGTCTTTGTCCGTTGTTCGGCAGTTCCTTCTCGTGGAGCGCAGCGCATGCGACGTTTCTTGTTTCTGTTGTTCGCGCTGGCGTTGGACCAAGCGGCGCCGGCGGCCGAGCTGTCCTTCCGCACCGAAGAGATCGGCACCGGTCTGGGCGTCGGTTATGCCGTGATCGTCGTCGATATGAATCAGGACAAGCAGCCTGACATCGTCGTCGTCGATACGGCTCGCGTCATCTGGTATGAAAACCCCAAGTGGCAGATGCACGTCATCATTGAAGGTCAGACAAAGAAGGACAACGTCTGCCTCGCGCCGTACGACATCGACGGCGATGGCCGACTCGATTTCGCGCTGGGTGCCGATTGGCGCCCCTTCGACACAGCCACCGGCGGCACCGTGCAATGGCTCGCCCCGACGGGCAAAGTTGGCGATCGCTACGAAGTCATTCCGATTGCCGAAGAACCGATGATGCACCGCATGCGCTGGGCCGACATTGATGGCGACGGTCGCGCCGAGCTACTGGCCGTGCCGCTCATGGGGCGCGACACGAAGGGCCCCGACTGGGACGCGCACGGCGTTCGCATCCTGGCCTACCATATCCCCGCCGACCCACGCCGCGATCCGTGGCCCTTCGAGGTGATTAACGACGAGCTGCACGTCACGCACAACTTTTATCCCACCGACGTTGATGGCGATGGCAAGCCCGAGATTCTGGTGGCCAGCTTCGAAGGGGTGACGCAACTCAAGCGCGACGCCGACGGTAAATGGAAATCGCAACGGCTCGGCTTTGGTAATCAAGACGCCATCGAAACCGGCAACTCCGACCCGCGTGCCGCTCCGCGCAGTCGCGGCGCCAGCGAAATAAAGCTCGGTCGACTGGCTGCACAGCCTTACATCGCCACGATCGAACCCTGGCATGGATTTCAGGTTGTCACGTACACGCCCCCCGAGAAGGTCGATTTGCGAGAGCGAAAACCGCCGGCCGACAATATGTTCTGGAAGCGTCATTTGCTCGACGCGGAACTGAAGTGGGGGCATGCCGTGTGGTGCGCCGATCTGGACGGCGACGCCGACGAGGAACTGGTGATCGGCGTGCGCGACGAGTTGAACGAAAAAGCCCGTTGCGGCGTGCGTGTCTACGACCCGGTCGATGCCGAAGCGGGACGTTGGCACAAACAGGTCTTTGATCCGGGGGGCGTGGCGGTCGAGGATCTGGCGGTCGCCGATTTCAACGGCGACGGCCGCCGCGACATCGTGGCCGTCGGCCGACAAACGCACAATGTGCGAATCTACTGGAACGAAACTCCGCAGCAGTCCGGCGCACGTTGAGAACGTCTCTGCTCACTGCCCTCTGCCTACTATTTACTGCTTCGCACTCTTAATCAGTTCGCGCGCCACGGCGTATCCGGCGACCAAAAGTCGTTCGCTGGAGAACCGTAATCGTTCCGGATGATTGCGTACCGCCTCGTTCAGTTTCGTGGTCACCTGGTCCTGCCGGCCGCGCAGCTCCTTGTCCAAGGCATGCCGCAGTCGATCCCCCAGTTCCTCGGCCGCGTGGCCGTCGATCCGGCTCACCCGTTCGAGGTCGATGTCGGCCAGCGCCAGCTTCACGCCCAGCACTTTCGGCTCGACGACCAGGTCCCCCAAAAAGCGACCCGGCACGATCGATAATGCCACTTCGCAGTCCAACTCGGCTTCGATCTTGCTTTGTGCGTCGACTTTGAAGTTCAGCATTTTGACGCCGCGCCGCCATCGCTCGTATCGTGCTTCGCCGTCGAGCTGCGCTGACAGATAAAGTTGGAACGCTAGCCTCCCGGCGCCCGCACGGCGGATTCCGGCGATGCGCACGTGCAGATTTTGCGCAGGATCGACCAGCGTTACGCGATAGTTTGTCCAGAGCCCGTCGTTGACATCCTTGGTTCGCTTCTGGATGCGCAGCCGACCGTTGTCGCGGTCAAATTTCAGGCCGCTCGTCACTTGTCGTTGCTGGCCCCAGTCATTGTCGCCGGTAATCTCGCGAGGAAGGTTTTCGAGAAGAATGCTCCGCGCCAAGTCCGATAGACTTTGCTCGCCAACCTGATCGGCAAGAGCACGGCTCGTCCCGCTGGCAGCCAGTAGGAAGCAGTACATCACGATCAAAGCGTGAATTGTGATAGCGCGCATGATCGACATTCCATTGTCGAAGGAAGTGCAATGCCCGGCACGAGATCGCGAAGTCTAACAGACGCCGGGCCAACCAGGGCACGCCAGTTCGCGCGGTCAAGACGGTGCTAGCAGCGTATTTTTCCAATCTGTCGTACGAACGGACTAAGAAGTCTCTTTGCGGAACTCAGCTCGATAGACTTCTTGTCCATGCAGCCGCGTGCGGCGTTCGAAGTGCGTGCGGTAGTCCAGATCGTGCTCCGCCGCGCGTTCGGTCACGGGCAGTGGCCCGACGAGCGACGTGAACTCCTTGACCGACTGCACACCGGTTTGGAAATATTCCTCGACGTCGGTCCAGAAGTGCAGGCTGCCCCCCTCGCGTAGCGTCCGCTGCACGTCGCGCAAAAAGGGTTCGTTCATTACTCGCCGCTTCTTGTGCCGTGCTTTCCACCACGGATCGGGAAAGTAAACGTGTACGGCGGAAAGCGAGTCGGCCGGCAGAAACTCGCGAAACACACGCAGCCCATCGCCATGAACCATCCGGGCGTTGGCGGAATCCGCGCGGGCCAGTCGCGCCGCGGCGAATTCGGCATACTTTCGTGCGACTTCGATGCCCAGGAAATTGCGATCGGGCTGAGCCTGCGCGGCGCCGGTGAGGAATAATCCCTTGCCGCTTCCTATCTCGACCTCCATCGGCGCCGCGCGGCCAAACAACGCGGCTTCATCCCACGGCGATGGCAAAGCGTCGACCGTTGTCAGCCACGGCGACAAGGCGAGCGCGGGATCGAGTTTTCTTAAGGCGCGACGTCCCATGAATCTTCAAACGACCTGTCGAGCGTCTTCTACGGAATCAAAGGGATGGTCATCGCGCGGCGGCTCGTCCGGCATGCCAAAGCTTAACACCTGCATCAGCCCCATACCCGCTAAAAAGCCGCCGACGTGCGCCCACCAGGCGACACCCGCCGCGGCCAGCTTCCCCTCGACGGCTCGCGCCGCCAACAACTGCTCGATGAACCAGAACCCCAACACGGCGAGCGCCGGCAACTCGACCACGGTGAAGAAGATTACCAGGAATACGAAGGTGTGTACGCGCGCGAAGGGCCAGGTGATCGTATATGCCCCCAGCACCGCGGCCACGGCGCCGCTCGCGCCGATTAGCGGCACGCTGCTATCCGGCTGCATGTACCAATGACACAAGCTGGCGAGCACGCCCCCGACCAGGTACAGGGCGGCAAAGCCAATGTGCCCTAGCCGGTCTTCGATATTATCGCCGAAGATCCACAGGAACCACATATTGCCGATCAAGTGCAGCCAGCCGCCGTGCAAGAACATGGCCGTGATCAGCGACATATAGATTTCGGCGCGATCCGGTTCCAGCACGACCCGCATTACCTGCGGCGGAAATCCGGGGCGTTGCGGCACCGCCACCTGCAAAGGAATTGCTTGCGGCACTTGCAACTGCGCCAGCCGCAGCGGAATAAAGCCGTGCTGGTAAGCGATCACGTTTTGCATAAGCGGCGGTTGCCGCGTCATCCAGACCAGCGCCGCGACATTGATAACGATGATCAAATACGTAACGACCGGCAATCGTTGGGCAGGCACGTCGTCGCGAAAGGGAAAGATCATTGTCCCCGCGCTTCTTCTTTAACTCGACGACTGCGGAGCTTCAGTCAAACGATCCAGCGGCAGCGGAACACCGAGGATTTCTCCCTCGCAAACCATCGTCTCGCGAACAAAGCCCTGGTAGCGCGACATGAGCATCGCGCCCTGGCGGATCTTCAGCAATTCGGCGACGATCACCAGCCGATCTCCCGGCACCACCATGTCGCGGAAGCGAACTCCGTCCAGCCCGCCGAACCCCAGCACGTCCGAGCCCATCAGGCCGTGCTTCGATGCGAAGTATCCGCACAACTGTGCCGCGGCCTCGCACATCAAAATGCCAGGCAGCACGGGACGCCCCGGCATGTGCCCGCGAATCCAGAATTCGTGTTCCCCGTAATCGCGATAGCCGACGCAGATTTTTTGTTCGATATCGTCGAAAACGACCGCCGTCAGTTGCTCCATCTCGAATCGTTGCGGATTCCAGCGGCGAATCTCCTCAATGTCCGCGACCGTACGGTTCAAGTCGTAGGCCGCGAAATCGAGAATCAAGTCTTTCGACGACATTGGTCCACCCCACACATTCGAGGACCGGTGTTCAACTGCCCAACAAACGGCTTCCTACTCCGGCGCGACACGCTTCATTTCCGGCTCGTGCCCTCCAGCAGGCCGAGCGATCAAACGCACCCAAGGCACCTGCTGGTGCTTTTCTCTCCCAACGGATGCTTCTCTCGCCGCGGATGCGCGCTGCCCTAAAGGCCCGAGGAAACTCGCAGCCGCAAGAACCGCAGCGCACCGCATGACGCTGGAGGCTAAATTTTCCTGGATACTAGGTTTTAATGTGCTTGCGCTTCGCCTTGCGGGCTTTGCTATTGGCGGGACGAGCCCCGTGATTGGCTTTCTTCAGTCCACGATGAGGCTTGGCCATGCGTACACTCTCCAGGTTCGAAATCTTATGCGAAAGGGTAAAAGCAGTCGGGCCGTAAAACCAGAATGCCCGCTCCGCCCCAGCGGTGATATGACGCCGGTCGACCGGCGGTTGATCGCAAGACGCAGAAGCATAGCGTCAGATCACGATCAATTTCCGCTTGGGTTACAATAGGCTATCATGGACGCGTCTGGCTGAAAAGACGGTCATAAAACGGCCATGCTAGTACCAATTCCTGTTCGCCCGCCGGGAAAGAACCGGCGTACAATAATGACGAACGATTCGCCGGCTTCGCGACGTTTTCGACCCTCACGTTTCCGCAACCCAGGTAAGTTATTCCGGCAGGTCGGCGTTCGCCTTGGCTTCGGGCTGTTACTGGTTATCGTCGTTGCCGTGACCGGTTGCGGTGTGAGCCGCTCCGATCTGGGCGAGATCGTTACCGAGTTGCCGAACGCGCCGGTCGAGAAGAAGCAGGCCGGCGAAGCTCAGGAAAATCCCGACGATACCAGCGTCTCGGCCCCAGGCGAGCCAGCCGCTGCCAGTTCGCCGACCGAGAGTCCGGCGAAGTAAGTATCGGCGCGGCCGGGCACCCGTCAGTCTTTGACGTCAGGCCGATTTCCCCTTGCGGTTCTTGGCGAGTGCCTGCGCCAGATACTTTCCGGTGATCGAATCGGGATTCCTCGACACGAACTCCGGTGTTCCTTGTGCCACAACCCGGCCGCCGTCAGCCGCGGCCCCTGGTCCCAGGTCGATGATGTAGTCGGCCGCCTTCATTACCTGCAGATTGTGCTCGACCACGATCAGCGAATGCCCCACGGCCAGCAGCGCCTCGAAGCAATCGAGCAATTGCACGACGTCGAAAAAGTGCAGCCCAGTCGTCGGCTCATCCAGGATAAAGAGTGTCCGCGACCGCCGGGCCGAGGACATATAGCCGGCCAGCTTCAGTCGCTGCGCTTCGCCGCCGGACAGCGTATTGGCCGGCTGCCCCAGGCGCAAATAATCGAGCCCCACGTCGATCAGTTTTTTTAGCGCCGCTTGCACTTTGGTGCTGCCGCGGAAAAAAGTGAATGCCTCGCGCACGGTCATCTCGAGCACGTCGGCGATGTTCCGGCCGCGGTGGGTGACGTCGAGAATCTCTTGCCGGTAACGCCGCCCGTGGCATTGGCCGCATTTCATGTAAACGTCGGCCAGGAACTGCATGTCGATCTGGATATACCCGTCGCCATTGCAAGCAGCGCAGCGTCCCCCCTCGACGTTAAAGCTGAAGTGACTGGCTGTGTAGTTCCGCGTGCGGGCTTCGAGTGTGTCGGCGAAGACGTTTCGAATTTCGTCGAACGCCTTGATATACGTCACGGGGTTCGAGCGAGGCGAGCGGCCGATCGGGCTTTGATCCACCAGGATCACGTCATTGATCTGTCCGTCGCCGTAAACGTCATCGCAGGGGCTGGGGGCCTCGGCCTCTTTGCGCATCCGCCGGCAGAGTGCGGGATAAAGCGTGTCCTCGACCAGCGTGCTCTTGCCTGCTCCGCTGACGCCGGTCACCACGCACAACACGCCCAATGGAAATTCCACGGACAGGTTTTGTAGATTGTTGCCCCGCGCCCCGGCGAGACGAATCCAACCGTGATTCGGCGCGCGGCGCTTCTCGGGCATGTTGAAGACGCGCCGGCCTGAGAGATAATCACCGGTCAGGCTGGCGGTGTTCTCCTCCATTTCGCGGGGCGTACCCTGAAAGACGATCCGGCCACCGCGCTCGCCGGCGCCCGGCCCGATCTCGACCAGCATGTCCGCGGCGCGAATCATTTCTTCTTCGTGTTCGACGACGATCACGGTATTGCCACGGTCGCGCAGCCCCTTGATCGCTTTCACCAGCCGCGACGTGTCCTGCATGTGAAGGCCGACCGACGGCTCGTCCAGCACGTACAGCATGTTCACCAGGTTCGAGCCCAGGGCTGACGTCAGCGCCACACGCTGCGATTCGCCCCCCGAGAGCGTCCGCAAAGTTCGATCAAGTGTCAGATAACCCAGGCCCACGGTGCGCAAGAAACCGAGCCGGGCTTGCACTTGTTCGAGCATCGTGCGGCCGACCGAGCGCTCCCAATCCGACAGGTCCAATTGCCGCACGAAGGGCTCGGTCTCGTCGACCGGCATCGCGCAAATCTCGGCGATGTTCTTTCCACCCACGCGAACGGCCAACGCCTCGGGACGCAATCGCGCTCCATGACAGGCAGGGCAGGGGCGGTAACTGCGCCAGCGGCTGAGGAACACCCGCACGTGCATCTTGTACTTGCGTTTTTCCAGCCAGGCGAAGAATCCTCGCAACCCGCCGAACTCGCGCTCAGGCACTCCATCAACAACGATCCGGCGCTGATCGTCCGTTAACTCGGCGAACGGAATATCGATCGGCAGCGAATAATCGTTCGCCAGCGCCACTAGCTCGTCGCGCTCATGCGCGTAGGCCGGCGTGTTCCATGGCGCTACTGCTCCTTCGCGCAGCGTTTTCTGCTTGTCCGGAACAACCAGGTCCATGTCGATGTCGACGACGTTGCCAAAGCCCTCGCACTCGGGGCATGCTCCCAGTGGGCTGTTAAAACTGAACAGTCGCGGGTCGGGCTGCGGATATTCGATGCCGCAATCGTCGCACATCAGCCGAGTATTCCGTCTCACACGCCTCCACGTCCGACCGTCGAGATCGACGGTCGCACCGCCAAAATCGGTCGCTCCGACCGTCGATTCGTCGACATACAAAACCGCGTGGCCATGCCCCTTCTCGAAGGCGGCTTCCAAGCTGTCGCGCAGCCGTTCATCACTCGTGCTGCCCACGGTCAGCCGGTCAACGACAACATGCCAGCCAGACGCCGACTCATGCGGCACTGCCGTAGGTGGAATCGATGACGATGCGATTGATGGCGATGAGATCGATAACCCCTCTCCCTCGCTCTGCGGGGAAGAGGGCAGGGTGAGGGGGTCCGCGAAAAGCGGCAGTTTTTCGCCAGCGTCGCCGCGGGAAGTCGCTTGCGCGGCGATCGTCGCCAACTCGATGATCCTCTCGCCGACCACCGCGCGCACGTATCCCTCTTCGATGATCCGCGCCGCTAACTCGTGCGGCGCCATCGTAGCCGTCGAAGGCCACGGAAAGGCCAGCATGTAGCGCGTGCCGGCAGGCAACCGGGCGATTTCCGCGGCCACGCTTTGCGGCGTGTGCCGGCGCACCTCGCGACCGCATTGCCGACAAAAGATTCGGCCTATCCGCGCGAGCAGCAGCCGCAGATAGTCGTAGGACTCGGTCGACGTCCCCACGGTCGAACGACTCGACCTCGCACTGGTCGAAGCGGCCACGGCGATCGCCGGCGAGATGCCATCAATTCGCTGGGCTGCCGGCTTTTCCAACCGTTCGAGAAACTGCCGCGTGTAGGCCGAGAAGCTTTCGATGTACCGGCGTTGCCCTTCGGCATAGATGGTATCGAAGGCCAGGCTGCTTTTGCCGCTGCCGCTGACGCCGCAAAACACGATCAATTTGCGATGGGGCAGGTCGAGATCGATCCCTTGCAGGTTATGCACCTCAACGCCGCGCAGGGAAATCAGCCGTTCGCTCACGTCCTCTTCTCCCTGCCGACTTCAGTGCATAATGACGCAAATTGTTATGATACCCCCGGTGTCACGGGTTCGTCCACCTGCGCTACTCGGTCCTCGCCAGGCTCGCCCATGTCCGCGGTATTCTCCGATAACCCACAGTTTGCCCGCCTGCTCGCTCAGCGCGACGTCGAGGTCGACATTCCGCAACTCATGCTGGAATTCGCCACCGACGTATACCCAGACTTGAGTGCCAAGAGCTCGCTGCAGGAATTGGCCCGCCTAGGTGAGGCCGCGCGACAAATGGTGAGCGCAGCCGGCGGCGATATCGCGAATCGACTGCAGGCCGTCAGCGAGTTGCTCTATCAACAGGAAGGCTTCGGCGGCAATCAAGATTCGTACTACGATCCGCGCAACAGTTATCTCAACGATGTGCTCGAGCGGCGCTTGGGCATCCCCATTTCACTCGCCATTGTTTACACCGCTGTGGGTCGACAGGCGGGGCTCGATTTATTCGGCGTTGGGTCACCCGGTCATTTCATGGTCGGCTGCCACGGCAACGGTCAGACGCTGTACATCGATCCGTTCGACGACGGCGAGATATTGGACGAAGAGGCCTGCCGTGAACGCATCGAGCGCGTCCTTGGGCAGCAGAACGTGATCTCCAGCGATCACTTTCGCGCCGCGACGACGCGCGAGATCGCGGCCCGCGTCTTGCGTAATTTGAAAGCCGCGTACGCCATGGCGGACTCCTGGCGCGAGGCGCTGCCGGTGCAATTGCGCTTGGTCGCGTTATTGCCCGAGGCTCCGGACGAGTGCCGCGACCTGGGCCTGATCTATTTGCGCAACGGCGACCCCCATCCTGCCACGAAACTTTTGCAGGAATACGTCGAGCAAGCGCCCGCCGAGGCCGGTGAAGCCGTCCTGCCGTTTCTGAAATCGGCACGCCGGATGGCGGCCGAAAGGAATTAGCGACGATACCAGACTCGCCGATTCGTCTTAGCTATCTCGTGCCCGGTCCGCGATAAGCGATCGCTCGCCGCACGGCTGGTGGTAAGGGGGCATTTTCTCCCTTCACGGCATACCACAGGACCTCGTTCAACTCGAAGTCGTTGACTCGGTCGTATTCGCTGAAGTCCATTTTGCTCGAACGTTCGGCCCCGTAGGAAAGTGCCGTGTTCTTTGCGTTCAGGTCATACCGCGCCGGCAGGTGCTTGTACGACGTTGGATTAGGCTTATCTGTGAAAGAGCCGTACATCGGGTTTGCCGCAGCGTCGTATTGGCTCAAGGGGGGTAAGCCTAGGATCAATTCGATTGACCGCAGCATACTCACGGTTGTGTACTGCGTGCTGTCGAGATGCTTACGCTTCGTGTAGGGGCTTATCACCAGGCCGATCGTACGATGGGCGTCGACGTGGTCCGGGCCATTCTGAGCATCGTCCTCGATGACAAAGATTGCCGTCGTGGGCCAGAACTTGCTTTGTGTTACTGCTTCGACCAGTTGGCCAAGCGCTAGGTCGTTGCTCGCAACGCACGCCTGCGGCGTAAACGCACCCGGCGTTGTACCCGAGGTATGGTCTTCACCCAGGCTCATGACGATGAAATTTGGCAAATTTCCCTGTTGCTCGAATTCGCGAAACTCGCGCAGGAAAGTCTCCACGTTGTCCGTGTCTCGGGAGCGTTGGCCGACTGCTTTTGGTACGCCGTAGTCGGGGCACATGTGCCCAGTCAATCCTGGCACGGCTCCCTCCACACGCACTGAACCGTCAGGCTGGCTGACCCGGCGCCCGTACTCGCCGTAACTTCGATACGTCAGACCTGCGCGGGCGCAAGCGTCCCAGATATATCCACTGGGGGCGTTCGACAAGTCTCCGTCGTCGTCATCTTCGACTCCCTCGCGTCCGGAATACGTCAACGTCCAATCGCGGGCGACGTAGTCGGTGTTATATGCCATCGTCGACCACGGGTGCCCATCTCGCGACACCTGGCCGTTGCAATAAAGGTTGTCCAGGAGGACGAATTCCCTGGCTAGCTGATGGTGATTGGGCGAAATATCTTCTCCAAACATGACGAGCGACGGGTCGGCATTCGAGCCGGCCATGTCGCCAAAGACCTGATCGTAGGTGCGGTTCTCCTTGATGATGTAAATCACATGCTTGATGGGAGACGGGTCGCCGACCTTTGTCGGAATCGCCGTCTTGGCTTCACTCGCAGCGCCGGCCAAAAGCTTGTCCGAGTAGGGGCAGTTCTTATAGACCCGTTCCGTGTAAGCGGCCAACTCTTCATCATCAGGCAGCGGAACGATCGACAGCGCGCCAGACAACGTCGTGCCGATGTACGGGTACGGCAGACTGCGTCGTTCGATCTGGTCTTTGTCTTGGGGCGCGAGTTGCGCGGGTATCGGATTCGGTTTGGTTTGATTTCCCTTCCCGACGCCCACCAGCAGGTTCTTGCCGTCCGGCGTTATGGCGACCGCCGTGGGGTACCAACCAGTAGGGATCATGCCCTTCACCTGGCTTTCGTTCGGCTCTTCAATATCGACAACCACAATGCAATTGTTGTCGGCATTCGCGACGAATAATGTTTCGCCATCCGGCGACACAGCAACGGCGTCCGGCGTGCTTCCTTCCGGCGCCTTCGGGAATAGAGTCGTCATGATCGTTTCGGTCACTACGCCGCGGCGCGTGTCCACGACCGAGACGCAGTTGCTCGACGCACAACTGACGAACAGCCGATCGTCCTGCGGGTGTAGCGCCAATTGATTCGGGTGCTCGCCCGTGCCAATGCGAGCCACGACGCGTAAGTCTGCAGGATCAATGGCTAGCAGTTTACGATCCGCCCAGTCCGAAACGTACAGTCGTGATCCGTTTCGGGCCATTACTACGTCGTACGGTCGATTGCCGATTTTTGAAACGCGATCTTCCGCCTTGCCGCTCAGGTCGATTTCGCGCAACGAACCGGAGTTGATGTCGAGCGAATAAAGTTTCTGGCCGTCAACCGACAAGGCAACTCCGCTACGAAACCGGCGGTCGGCACGCCGCTGTTCGCGTGATTGCTTAGACTCATCTGGTTCATCAGCGCTTGTGCGGGACAGATCATTCGATTTAATCGCATAGGCATGCAATATGTCGGCACCGCCTCCGGACCACCACACTTGATCCTGTGCAGCATTTGCGGCCAAGCCATACCAGCTTTGCCGAACGTGTTCGCTGTCAACGATCTTCCTTTCCACTAGATCGACCAAACACAGTTCATGCTGGTTGTACCCGCTGCTGGCAACCAGTGCGTGTCGACTGTCCGCGAGCGGCATGATTGAAAGCGGCATGTCCGTCAGCGTGACTTGCTGCCCCACGGGAGTCAGCGTCCAGCCGTTGGGCAAAAGGTAACCGTCGTCCGTCTTTCCAGCGAAGTGAGGCGTCGGGTTCACGGCTTCCTCCGCCACGCACGGAGTCGAAAAGGCGATCAATACCCCGAGAGCTCTCAAGTACGTCACGGCGGCGGATTGTTGTCGCATTACGATTCTCCTGTCGGCGGTCCCCACCATGGGGTGTGCGGGACGTTATCCTAGCTGGTCGCCGCATGACCAACTACTCCAGACGTGTCGCCCCCGGCCAGTGCCATGTAATGACCCTTTTTGGGCATAAGAAGAACAGTAATCCGGCGGAGTGAGGCTAAAAAGGTTGTCATCTGAATTCGGGCGCTCACGTATTCTCCGCCACCCGCGTGGCGGGAAATCTCGCTACGAGCGGCACGCCAGGGCCAGCCGGATTGCTCGGCGCGGAACTACGGTCGGCGTACGGCCGAGGACGAATTAAAAAAGTGATCCGCTCGCCGCGCCCTCGGGATGAGCGTCCAACGGCCAGTGGCCGTTTTGCCCCTTCAATTAATCACCCCGGTGCCTTTAAATAGGGGGGCGTTTCGTCGAGGGTGTGATACGGATTTGCTCGTCGGCTGGTTGTGCGGAACTAAACGGTGACCGCGTCGAGCTTTCTGAAAAGGAATCGTTGCGCTATGCGAGCGAAGAAGCTGGGCCGGACGTTGAACGATCGTGAGCTTGCGGCGAAGATTCATCCGCTGCGCTACATCAACAACTGGACCAATCTCCTCTACATCGCCGCCGACTACGCCGTGCTGATCACGCTGCTGGTCGGCACGATCGCGGTTTGTCAGAACCGCGCCGCGTGGGGCGTTCCCTGGGCAGCGCTCGTGCCGATCGTCGCGATTTCGATCTTCTTGATCGGCGCCTGCCAGCATCGCCTGGCGGGCATGGGGCACGAGGGTGCGCACTACATCTTGATGAAGAATCGGATTCTCAACGAGTTGGTGTCCGACGTCTTCTGCATGATTCCGATCTTTACCACCACCGAGCAGTATCGTCAGATTCATCTCGGACATCACGAACATACGAACGATTGGAATCGTGACCCGGAAATCTTGAACGTCGCCGAGACACGCCGCATGGCCGACTTCCCCATGACCCCCTGGGAGGTCTTTAAGAACTTCGCGATGCACTTGCTCTGGCCGCCGACGCTGCTGCGTTACACGTGGGACATGATTTACGTCAACGCGCTCGGCAACGGAGTCCATCCCTACGAGCTCGACGACGCACGCCCACGCTTTCCGGGAAAGACGGTTCGCAATTTCCGGCCGGCTACCTGGCTGGGACTAGGCTATGTGGCCGTGATGGCGATCGGCGTCGGTACTGTCGGACTCACGGGGCCGGCATGGTTGCTGGCCGTGGCGCCGGTGGCCTTCTGGTGCGCTGGTTGCGCGGTGGTCTGGCTCCTGCCCGAGTCGTACTTTTTTCAATCGAAGCTGAAACCGGTTTACTCGGTGCGCATAACTAGTATGTTGCGGCTGGCGTCGCTGACGATTCTGCAAACCGCTATTTCGGTTCCGCTGTACCTCACCGGCACGAACTACGCAATTTACTTTTGGCTGTTGTGGGTGCTCCCGCTGGGGACGAGCTTCCCGTACCTGATGCTGTTGCGAGATCTGGTGCAGCACGCCAACGCCGACGATGGCAAGCTGACCAACAGCCGGGTCGTATTCTGCCACCCGTTCATCCGCTGGGCGATGTTCGTCTACGGCCAGGATGCGCACCTGACGCATCACCTCTATCCGGCGGTGCCTCATTACAACCTGCCACGATTGCACGAGCTCCTCAAGCAAGAAAACCAGGAGTATGCCGAGCACGTTGTCGAATGCCACGGGCTGGTAGTGCGCGGTAAGCCCGGCGCCCTGACCGGTATCGAAGTCTTGCGAGTGCCGACCCGCGAGCCGCTGGACGAATCCGCGGACGAACATTCCTCGGCGGAAAGTGCGCTGACGGTCTAGCCGCGGTGGCGGTAAGGTTGCGAATTTCCATTGTCCGCCGCCACGGACCAATCCGTGGCCCTGTTCGATCCGTAGTTCGGTCCGCAGAAGTCGCGTTCGCGGAACGCGGCTTTTCCTCGCTCGACTTTGCCGAGGAACGAGCTCAAGAATCTCTGGAGGCGGAAAACATGGCGACCAGCTTAGCGCGGAAGGTGACGGGCTTGGCCCTGGCGATTGTCATGGTAGTTCTTTCCGAAGCGACCCCAGCGGCCGAAACCGCGCTTGACCGGTACACGACCAAGGCCGATCCCGCGTTCGCCTGGAAGGTGGCGGCCCGCATTCCGGGGGATGGCTACACGACGTACATTATCGATCTGACGTCGCAAACCTGGCGCTCGGCCGACGAAGTTGATCGCCCAGTCTGGAAGCACTGGCTGTCGATCGTCAAGCCGGACAAGGCGGCCGGCGACACGGCGTTTCTCTATATCGGTGGCGGCAAGAACGGTGAAGATATTCCCCAGGCTGCGCCCGAACGAGTTGTGAACCTGGCGCTGGGCACCAACACCGTGGTGGCCGAGCTAGGGCAAGTGCCGAATCAGCCGCTGTTCTTCGCCGACTCGAAAGAAGCCGGCCGATCCGAGGATGACCTGATTGCCTATACGCGCATCAAGTACATCAACACCCACGACGAGACGTGGCTGGTGCGGCTGGCGATGGTCAAAAGCGGCATCCGCGCGATGGACGCCGTACAACAATTCCTGGCCTCCGACGAAGGAGGCAAGCAAAAGGTCGAGCACTTCGTCGTCGCCGGTGGCTCGAAGCGCGGTTGGACGACCTGGCTCGTGGGCGCGATGGACAATCGCGTGGTTGCCATCATTCCGCTGGTGATCGACGCCCTGAATTCCGAGGTCATCACTCGTCACCATTACGAGGCGTACGGTTTCTTCTCGCCGGCGCTGGGGGATTACGTCCGCCACAAGGTCTTTCCCGACAAAGTCGGCACGCCCGAATATCGCGAAGTGCTGCAAATCGAGGATCCCTATAACTATCGTGATCGTGCCCGGCTGAAGATTCCCAAGTATTTGATCAATGCCTCGGGCGATCAGTTCTTCCTGCCGGACAATTCACAGTTCTATTACGCGGAGCTTCCCGAAGAGAAGCATCTGCGTTACGTCCCGAATGCGAAGCACAATCTCGAGGGAAGCGATGCGCGGGAAAGCCTCGAAGCGTTCTATCAGGCGATCCTCAGCAAGCGTCCGCGGCCGCAATTCACCTGGACGAAAGACAAGGACGGTACGCTGATTGTTGCCGCGCCTGAAACTCCGCAGCAGGTGAATCTGTGGCAGGCCACGAACCCCGACGCGCGCGATTTCCGCGTTGATACGATCGGCAAGGCCTGGACATCGACACCGCTGCCAGCAGATAAGCCTGGGAGTTACACTGGTCGCGTCGCCAAGCCAGCCAAGGGATTCACGGCGTTCTTCGTCGAGTTGGTCTACCCCAGCGGTGGCCGTTACCCGTTCAAATTCACGACCGAAGTGAGCGTGGTGCCGGACATCTTGCCGTTCAAGTTCGAGGACGCTTTTAAGAAGAAGTAGCCGTTCGAACACTTGGTAGGGCTGCGGTCGCTGAAGGGCGCCCGCTGAAATTTCCTTTTCCGTGGCAATCTGCCTGCAAAGTCGCGGCGTATTTTAGGCAGTGTCTTTGCGACTCCCGCAAGCAAGCGACACTTACCCGCGGCTCCGGCGCGCTAGCGAGAACGGTGCGCTACTCGAGCTTCCCTGCGTCGTTGCGCAGCGCATCTCGCTGTGCGCCGAAAGCCCCGGGTGGTCAATTTCGCGGCGCCTTCGGGCCCACGTTTGACCGGACTTCCGCGGCATCATTCTTCGTGACGTTGCGTGAGGAATCGCTACTGCACGACACACGCCTGCCTCGGAAGAGTTCGGGCGATCGCCTGCGAATGCTCTTCGTGGCTCTCATGTGCTGACTCTCACGCCATGACGCTTGGCCCGTTGGTCGTATCGTGCGCTCATTTTGCGCACTTCTTACTGGCGGTTGGCTCATTCGGCGCAGGGAGCCAGGCAAGACAGCGGCGCACTCACGTCCGCGCAGGTTGAGCCAGCACGGCTCGCGGCATCGCTTCCCACGCAACGACTCGCACGTCGAGTTGTTGCCTTTTTCAACGCCCATTGAGGAACACCATGCGTTACAAATTTGCGACCGCTTTTTGTTCGGCCTTGTTATTCGGTCTTTTCACTCAGGCAAGCGCAGACACAGGCTATCAAGTGGCCAACCTGGTATCCGATGGTTCGGTGCCTGCGGCACATACCGATCCCAATCTCGTCAACGCCTGGGGGCTCGTCTTCAATCCGACCGGGTTCAGTTGGGTTGCCGACAACGGCACCGGCCTGTCGACGCTGTATGACGGATCAGGCGTGGCGCAATCCCTGGTGGTTGCCGTTCCCGGCAGTGATGGTCCGGCCGACCCGACGGGCATCGTCTTCAACGGATCGAACAGCTTTGTCGTCAGCGACGGGCAGGGGCATTCAGGAGCGAGCGCCTTCATCTTCGCCAGCGAGGACGGCACGATTTCTGGTTGGTCCCCTACGGTTCCTCTGCCGCCCCCGTCGACCGTCGCGCACGTCGCCGTTGACGATTCATCCACAGGCGCCGTCTTCAAAGGCTTGGCGATCGGCACCAACAATAGTGCGCAGTTCATTTACGCAACCGATTTCCACAACAATCGCATCGACGTCTTCAACAGTTCGTTCACGCCGGTGACGCCCGCCGGTTCGTTCACCGATCCGAACATTCCGGCCGGCTTCGCGCCGTTCGGTATTCAGAACATCGGCAACCTGCTGTATGTGACCTATGCCAAGCAGGACGCAAATGCCCATGATGACGTCGCCGGGCCAGGCAATGGTTTCGTCGATGTCTACGATACGGCTGGCAACCTGTTGCATCATCTGGTTGCAGGCGGAGCCCTGAATTCTCCGTGGGGTCTGGCGATGGCGCCGGCGAATTTTGGCGCACTGAGCAACGACCTGTTGGTCGGCAATTTCGGCGACGGCACGATCCACGCCTATGACCCGACGACCGGCGCCCTGCTAGGAACAGTTGACGACAAAAACGGCAACCCGCTCGTAATGGATGGGCTGTGGGGAATGCAATTCGGCAACGGCCTCTTCGGCCAGGACACGAATGCTCTCTTCTTCACATCCGGGCCTGGTGGCGAGGCGGGCGGTCTGTACGGGCGCATCTCGGCCGTGCCCGAGCCTTCGACACTCGTCATGGCCGCACTGTCGGCTTGTACGCTACTAGGCGTACACATGCACCGGCGCCGCGCCAGCCGCAGCAAATGATCGTGATCGATCCACGTCACAGAGAGTGCGTGGGGAGTGCCCGGAGTAGCGCGGTTGGTGATTCACCGCCGCGCTACTCTTTGTCCGATGACTTCCGGAGTTCGATCCAATGCGTCAGCGCGTTTCCGACGCGCTTGCCAGGCCGTGACATAGCAATCAGTGAGCCCACCAATGAGTCGTCGCGCAGTTTCACTTCCAATTGCAGATCGTAGGGCGTCCGTGCGGTATCGTCGGTACGCAGATCGCTGTTCATACGCCCACGCAACCAGCCGTCGTGAAAACGTGGATGGTCCAGCAGCGTTTCCAGTTGGCCCTCGATTTTCACATGCACGTCACCATCGGCCTGCACGGTGAGCGTGATCGGTAAGTCACGCTCGTAGGTGTGTACCTGCCCCTTCCAGGTGCCGGCGAGCGAAGCCAACTCCTTGGCGTTGTCGCCCGAGGGCGCGCTAAACAGCAACCCTTCCTCTTTCTTCTCCGCGCCAGCCGGCGGTGGCAACAGGATGTCGAGAATCTCCTTCGACAGCGAAAAGGGGAGGGGGGAGTTCGCATTCGCCAGCGCCACGACCACCACGTGCTTGGCCGGAACCAGAGTCAACAGCGTGTTGACGCCCCCCATGCCGCCGGAGTGTGACACGCGTGTTTCACCCTGCGGGTCCTTGTCGATAACCCAGCCGATGCCGTAATGCTGGTTCTTGCCACTTTCGAACGTGGGCTCCTGCATTTTCTTGCGCCACTCGTCGGTAATGATCTCCTTTTGATCCGGCTGTCGATCGCCCCCGTGGAACATGCCAAAGCGAACCAGGTCGTGAGCGCTTGCGAAAATGGCCGAGGCCCCCGGATGGTCGAAGTCGTAAAACGGAATAGGCAAGCCGTCCGTTCCGTAACGTACGGCCGCAAACTTCTCCAATCCCGCACCGATGTCAACCGACATGTGCGTCAGGCCGAGTGGCAGGAAAACCTCTTCGCGCATGAAGTCGGCAAATGGCTTGCTCGCGCTGCGCGAGATGACGTAATCGATGACGCCGTAACCCAGGTTCGAGTATTGATAGCGCTCGCCCGGCGGCGTGATCAGATTGCCATAGCGGCGGATCGTTTCGTCCATCGACGGACGATGGTACGGCTCGTCGGCGTAAAAGAACTGATAATGCAGTGGCAAACCGGCCGAATGATTGGCCACGCGCCGTACGGTCGCATCGGCTGTGTTCACGACCCGGGCTACGAGTTTCGCCTCGCCCAGGTAGTCGTTGATCGGTTTGTCGAGATCGACCTTGCCGCGCTGCGCGAGCACAGTCAACCCGGTAGCCGTGACAGGCTTCGAGATCGATGCCAGCGAATACATCGTGTGCTCAGTGGCCGGCACGCGATTCTCGCGATCGGCCCAGCCGAAGCCTTGCTCCCAGACGATCTTCCCGTCGCGCGCCACGGCAATTGCCAACGACGCCGTGCCGCGTTTGGCTAGCTCTACGGGGATGCGCGCCCGAATACCGTCGAATTCATCGGCCACCACCGGGGCGATCAGCGTGACAGCCACGGCCATCCACAACACATGACGCCAGTATCGTTGCATAGTCTTGTAATCTCCTGAGCGTCGCGTTTCCGTGCGTTCGGGACGAGCGATCGTCACGCCGCTGACGACTTTAATCGCCCGCAGACTGTCTGTCGAATCGCGAACGGAATTCCGGCGTGATATAGTGGCTCCGGCGCGCGGGCGGACTCGTACCAGGATTCGCCGAGTGCAAGAATATCTTCTATCTGGTTTCCGAAGAGGGATCATTGCTATGCCTCGCTGGCTCTTTCCGGCGCTGACGTTCCTGCTGCTCGCACAAACCGTGACGCGTGCCGAGCAACCCCCCGCAGGCCGCGAGACTCGTCCGGATGCGGCGCCCCGCGCGGCAACTAACGCTCCGCAGTTCGACGTCATTTTACGCGGGGGAACGATCTACGATGGGACGGGCAATCAACCGGGCGTCGGGGACGTGGCGATCGTCGGTGATCGCATCGCCGCCGTCGGAGACCTGCGCACCGCTCGGGCGAAACGTGAAGTCGACGTGCGAGGTATGGCCGTGGCGCCTGGCTTTATCAACATGCTCTCCTGGGCCACGGTCTCGCTGTTGCACGACGGCCGCTCGCAGAGCGACATCCGGCAAGGGGTGACGCTTGAGGTCTTTGGCGAAGGTTGGTCGATGGGCCCCCTGAACGCCCGCATGAAAAAGGACATGGCCGACGGTCAGGCCGATATCAAGTATCAGATTCCTTGGACGACGCTTGGCGAATATCTCGAATACCTGGTCGGCCGCGGCATTTCGTGCAACGTGGCGTCGTTTGTCGGCGCGACCACGCTGCGCATCCACGCCTTGGGCTACGAGGATCGCGCTCCGACAGCGGTCGAGCTGGATCAGATGCGCGGACTGGTGCGGCAGGCGATGGAGGAGGGGGCGCTCGGCATCGGCTCGTCCCTTATCTACGCTCCCGCCTTTTATGCCAAGACGGACGAACTGGTCGAGCTGTGCAAAGTGGCGGCCGAATACCAGGGCATGTACATCTCGCACATGCGCAGCGAAGGAAACAAGTTGCTCGAGGCGGTCGGCGAATTGATTCACATCGCGCGCGAGGCCCACCTGCCCGCCGAAATCTATCACCTCAAGGCGGCCGGTCGCGACAACTGGTCGAAGCGCCCGCGCGTGATCGAGAGGGTCGAAGCCGCGCGCGCCGCAGGCACGCGCATCACAGCCGACATGTACGTCTACACAGCAGGCTCGACCGGCCTGAATGGTTCGATGCCGCCGTGGGTGCAAGAGGGAGGGCTGCAACAATGGATCGCCCGGATGCGCGAACCGCAGATTCGTGCCCGCCTGGTCACCGAGATGCGCACGCCCAGTGATCAATGGGAAAACTTATTGCTGGCGGCCGGCTCGCCCGAGCGCGTGCTGCTGTTGGGTTTTAAGAACCCGGCGCTTAAGAACCTGACGGGCAAGACGCTGGCCGAGGTCGCGGCACGCCGCAAGTCGTCGCCCGAGGAAACCGCGATGGACCTGGTGATCGAGGACGACAGCCGCGTCGACACCGTGTATTTCATGATGGACGAGGAAGACGTGAAGCGCAACATCGCGCTGCCGTGGGTGAGCTTTGGGTCCGACGCTCCGTCGGAAGCGCCCGAGGGGCCGTTCATGCTATCGAACACGCACCCCCGCACCTACGGAAACGTGGCGAAGCTACTGGGCAAATATGTTCGCGACGAAAAGGTGATTCCGCTGGCCGAGGCGATTCGCAAGCTCACCTCGCTGCCGGCCGAGAACCTGGGGCTGCGCGATCGAGGGCTGTTGCGTCCCAATTACTTGGCTGACGTCGTGGTGTTCGACCCAGCCAAGATTCAAGACCACGCGACCTATCCCGAATCGCATCAATATTCCACTGGTATGCTGCACGTCTTCGTCAACGGCACACAGGTTCTGGCCGAGGGGGAGCACACCGGCGCCACCCCCGGCCGAGCGGTGTGGGGCCGCGGCAGGAAGAAAGGATAACCCGTCCCGAGGCGGCTAAACCCCGGGTAAAAACCCCACGGTTAATGCACCCCTTCCCAAGGCTTACCCGTGGGCTAAGCTTTCATGCTGCGTCATCCCGGCCGGCCGTGGCCGTGCCCTGCGGGCTGGGCTTCGCACGTAGTCGGACCTCATCCTCCGCTCGCCCACCCACGCCCTCCAACCGACGAGACTCGCACCAATGGCCGGCGACAATCGCCTTCGCGGTATTTTCACACCGAATATCGTCCCGCTTGACGCTCGTGGCGAAATCAACGAGCCCGAGTTGCGCCGCTACACCGATTGGTTGATCGAGCGCGGCGTGCATGGACTCTACCCGAACGGATCGACAGGTGAGTTCACGCGGTTCACGGTCGAGGAGCGCCGGCGAATCATCGCCATCATGGCGGACCAGACGCGCGGTCGCGTGCCGATCCTGGCCGGGGCCGCTGAATCCAACGTGCGCGAAACGATCCGTGCCTGCGAGTACTATCATTCGCTGGGCGTGCGGGCCGTGGCCATTGTGTCCCCTTATTACTACAAGCTCAGCCCACCGGCTGTGTACGCGTATTTTCGTGAGATCGGCCGCAACACGCCGGTCGATGTGACGCTGTACAACATTCCGATGTTCGCCTCGCCGATCGACGTGCCGACCGTGCAGCGATTGAGCGAAGAGTTCGAAAAGATCGTGGCGATCAAAGATTCCTCAGGCGATCTGCCGCACATGATCCGCATGATCGCGGCCGTGCGACCGAATCGGCCCGACTTCGCATTTCTCACCGGCTGGGATGCGGCGCTGATGCCGATGCTGCTGGTTGGTTGCGATGGCGGCACCAATGCCACGAGCGGTGTCGTTCCGGAGATCACACGCAAGCTGTTCGACCTGACCGTCGACGGACGAATCGATGAAGCACGCGAGCTGCAGTACAAAGTGCTGCGTCTGTTCGACGCCATGATGTACACGGCCGATTTCCCAGAAGGCTTTCGCGCGGCGCTTACACTGCGGGGATTTCAGCCGGGCGCGGGCCGGCAGCCTCTCTCCGAAGGGCAACAGATCGAGTTGGGCGTGGTGCGCGAGAATCTACAGTGCTTGCTGGCCGAGGAAGGATTCACCGACGAACCGCTCGGTGGCTGTCCGCCGGCCGGACGCAACGATGCCAAGCAGATCAACCAGATCGTTCAGGGCGTGCTGGCCGAACTAAAACGGCGCGGCCTTTCGAGCTGACCCAGTACGGATAAAAAATGGCCCGTAAGAAAGCCAAACCTGCTGTTGCCGGACGCACGCGGGCTGGCGCGCAACTACGGAAACCGGTCAAACGCCCCGTAAAGCGCAAGGCTCCCGCGCGCCGCGCGACGTCTGAGGTGCAACCCGTTGAGCCCGCTCCTCCCCCCGCGCCTGAACCCTATAGTCTGGCTCTGATCGAGGTGGGAAATCTGACGCCGGCCCTGTTAGTTGCCGATCGCTGCGCCAAAGCCGCCGGCGTCCACATCCTGGGCATCGAGAGTACCGACAGTCCGGTACAGTGCATCAAGCTCATCGGACGCACGGCCGATGTGCGCGAAGCTGCCGTGCAAGGGGCCGAGCTGGCCGTACAGATGGGGACGGCGGCAACCTGGACGGTAATGCCAGCCCCCGTCGAAGCGACGCGCAAGCTGGCCGAGCAGCCGCCCGCCTACAGTCCACTATTGGATTCCTACGACTCACGCCATCCGTTGGAGAATCACATGAGCACTTCCCAAGCCATCGGCTTGATCGAAACGCAAGGGCTGGTCGCGGCCCTGCATGCGACCGACGACATGCTGAAATCGGCCGCCGTCGAGTTGGTCGGCAAGGAGAAGATCGGCGCAGCCTATGTAACGATCGTCATCCGCGGCGACGTAGCGGCCGTGCAAGCAGCAATCGCGGTCGGCAAGGAAACCGTCGAACGCCTGGGCGGCAAACTGATCATGGCCGATCTGATCCCACGTCCGCACGCCGACCTGGCGGCGCTACTGCCGAAGTAGGCGCGGTTCGGCTGATCTCGCGCGGTGGGATTTTGCCACTGGAGTCCGGCGACGGATCATTCGCTATGCAGGGCACCTGCCTCGTTGGTCTGGTCGAGCGCACCACGGAGTAGCGGAATCAGGATTTGCACAACCGTTCCAGAAGGGTTGCTGTTGACCGCGACCCTTCCACCATGCCCGGTGACGATCCGCCAGCATTTCGACAGGCCGTTCCCCAGGCCGCGACCGGCCCCACGCCCCGAAAAGTAGGGGTCAAAGGCGTGGCGGCGCACTTCGGGCGACATGCCTGAGCCGTTGTCGCGGATCGTGATCGCAAAGTTCTCGGCATCTGTTGAACCGGCCGGCTCGCCAACAATCTCGATTCGCCCATTCTCTCGGTCAGCCAAGGCATCGAGCGCATTTTCGCACACGGCCCGCAACGCCACGAGCAATTGCGTATTGTCGGCATGGATCGTGGGCAGATCTTCGGCCAGACGCACGTCCCATTCAACGCCTGCCTCCGCGGCGCGCTGCTCGAGTTCGCCAACGACCGCATCGATCAGTTCCGTAACGTCACAGGCCGACGGCCTGGGCTCGGGCGGGCGAGCAAACAGCATCAGGTCGGCAATCATCTCGTGAATTCGTCGGGCCTGTGCGTTGATCACGGCCAGCTCATGGCGCCGCTCGGGATCCTGCTCGTGACGCAGAAAAAGTTGTGCGCGGCCTGAGATTACGGCCAGCGGATTGTTGATTTCGTGTCCGGCGCCAGCGGCGAATTCAGCGAGCGAAGCCAGCTTTTCTGCTTCCAGCCGCTCCTCGAACGTAGCCTGTAGCGATTCGAGTGATGCCAGGCGCGCGGCGACGACTGCAAAATTCTGCGATGCGAATCCAGACGGGACCAGCCAGCGCTGCCGCGCCTTTGCGGCCGCGCTGCCGGCGGGTTGGGCTGTGCCAGCGGCGCAGTCGCTGCTCGACGGGCGCTCGCGAAACATCGCGCCGAGCCAGCCGGGGAACGTCTCGAAGGTCTGGCTCGTCGCGCCCTCCAGAATCAGCCACTCGCGCGATATATCGCGCACGAGCCTGATGAGATAGCTCGGATCGTCAAGTGATTCTGACTCGGAATCGCTCGCACTCGCGGCGCCGACATCCGCCGCTGCGAGCGCTGCCAGGTCTTGCCGTCGCGGTGCGACGGCGAGCGTCTCAGACGCCGCAGTAACTTCGTTGCCACTTAACAGCGAACCGAGATGATCACTCAACCATGCCGCCAGGTTTTGAATCGTTGCCGGTGCGTTATCTGCGGACGCCCGACTGGCATGGTGAATGGAAGACCAAAGAGCCAGAGCCGGATCGAGTGCGATGCCCTCGGCCAGATCGTGTCGCGCGATCGCGGAATCAGGCTCCAATAACACCGACAACAATGTGGCCGCGGTCGGCTCGGATAACGGCAATTGGCACTGCCATGTGCCAATTGAAATAGGAGGGAGTCGTGCAATCAATCGTCGCACCTCAGCGCATCGGTACACGATACCGGCATGCCAACCTGCGCGCGCAACTCCGTAGCAATCCAGCCAGACGGCGCAGACCACCAGCCGAAGCTCGACGCATCGACAACCGATTGCGGCGTCACGCAAACAGGACGTACCGCCCCACAGGCTGGGCGTGTCCGGCGGACTGGTCGATCCACCGGACAAGCAACCAACCATCAAATTGCTACGGGTCCGGCCTAGCCGGCCGACAACGTCTCGATATCCAACAACGTACACATCCGCTCGATCAGCGTATCGACTTCGAACGGCTTGTGGAGGAAATCGTTGGCCCCCGAAGCACGGAGATCTTCGATCTTGTCCTCTTCGACCATGCCCGAGATGCAGATGATCCGCACATCGTCCATGGTGCTGTCGCCACGTACGCGCTGGCAGACTTCCTTGCCGTTGATATCCGGCAACATGACATCCAGCACGATCAGGTCGGGGCGATATTCCTTGACCATCATGCCCGCGTCGAAGCCGTTGTTAACGCTGCGAACCTCGAAGCGGCCATCCCGGTTCAGGACGTCGGTGATCAGCTCGACCAACTCTTCGTCGTCATCGACGATCAGGACCTTGCGCTTGCCACTTTCCAGAGCATCGGTCGGGATGCCATTATCGCGCATGAACGAGAATAGCTCGTTACGCGGAATGCGGCGGAAGCGGCTGCCAGGGACCCGAAATCCCTTAAGTTGTCCAGAATCAAAGCAGCGAATAATGGTCTGTTGGCTGACCTTACAGATCTTGGCGGCTTCGCCCGTCGTAAAGACCGTCTTCATAAATGCTAACCATCCCTCTCCCTAGCCGATGGTAAGGCTAGTCTCAGCGGGACTCTCGGGCCCCCCTGGGATGCGGCGGCCGCATCTCGCAAGGGTGAGAGTACCTAGTCCTCCGTGTGACGCTAGTCGACAGCTAGCCCTTAGCACGCGGTATTCGTAAATCCTTTACGTTCCAGACCTTCTGCATTCGACAAGCTCATCCGGCCCTGCCGAGATTGCCGAATTTGCCATCTGGGCCAATTATAGCCATCTTCCGGATGGAGTCAATATTGATATATTCCTCGCAAATTCTTTGTCCGTATGACTTTACATTGTTTTGCCGAAACATCCGCAGGCAATGTTTCAGCCGCTTTCGCAGCTCGACAGCCTGCCCGCGACCTGTTGGGAGTGGGGCGCCGGAAGACAGGGTAAGGAGAGCGACGGTACCCCCTGTTTTTACCCTACCGTCGTCCTTCCAGGTGAACCATGACCAGGGCCAGGTCGGCTGGAGTTATGCCGCTGATTCGGCTCGCCTGAGCCAGGCTGCCCGGTCGGACGCGGCTCAGTTTTTCCCGGGCCTCGGTCCGAAGCTGGCCGATCCGATCGTAATTGAAGCCGTCGGGGATGCGCTTTTCGGCCAGTCGGCGCTGCCGCTCGATATCGACCTCTTGGCGGGCAAGATACCCCTCATACTTAACGTCGCAGGTCACTTGGTAAGCCGCCTCCGGCGATACGTCGCGTAGCTGCGGCAAGCGCTCGACCACGTCGGCCCAGACCCCCTCGGTTCGCCGTAGTACTTTGGCTAGCGGCTCTTGCCCCCACATTGTCGCCGATAGCAACGTCGCGGCTCTTTCGATCTCGTCGCGCTTCTGCGCAAAGCGCTGCCAGCGTCCTGCGTTGACCAGCCCCAACTCGTGGGCAAGCGGCGTCAAACGACGGTCAGCATTGTCGTGTCGCAACAGCAAGCGGTACTCGGCTCGACTGGTAAACATCCGATAAGGTTCGTCGACGCCGCGCGTAACCAGGTCATCGACCAGTACGCCGATGTACGCCTGCTCGCGCCCCAGCACAAAGGGACCGGTTCCTTTCACCGCCAGCGCCGCATTGGCGCCGGCAACCAGTCCCTGTCCGGCGGCCTCCTCGTAGCCCGTGGTGCCATTCAATTGACCGGCGAAGTACAACCCGGTGACCTGCTTCGTCTCGAGCGTTGGTTGCAGTTGCTCGGGCGGAGCGAAGTCATATTCCACGGCGTAACCGTAGCGCATGATCTCGGCGTTTTCGAGCCCCGGAATTTGCCGGAACATTTCGTCCTGCACGTCGCGCGGCAAGCTGGTCGAGACGCCGTTGACATAGACTTCTTGCGTGTGGCGTCCCTCGGGTTCGAGAAACAACTGGTGCTGCGACCTGTCGGCGAAACGCACGATCTTGTCTTCGATCGAAGGACAATAGCGCGGCCCGCTCGAGCGAATTTGTCCGGTGTACATCGGTGCCCGATCGAGATTCGCCCGAATCAAATCGTGTACGCGCTCGTTCGTGTAGGTAATCCAACAAGGGAGTTGTTGCTGCGGCAGATGGTCCGTCAAAAACGAGAACGGTTGCGGCTCGTCATCGCCGGGCTGATGTTCGGTGCGCGAATAGTCGATCGTGCGACCATTCAGCCGCGGAGGTGTTCCGGTCTTGAAACGCGCTAGCTGAAACCCCAGCCGCGCTAGCGCGGCGCTGATGCCGGTGGTTGTCCCTTCCCCGGCCCGGCCGCCAGGACTCTTGGCTTCGCCCGTATGCATTAGGGCCTGCAGAAATGTGCCGGTCGTCAGTATCACGGCCTGCGCGCGATAGATTGCTCCACCTCGCACCGCGACGCCGACGATCCGCTCCCGTTCCCCGACCTGTTCGGTCAGCAGGTCTTCGACCACTTCCTGGCGAAGCGTGAGGCCGGGCTGCTCTTCGATCAGCCGCTTGATTTCCTGCTGGTAGGCCTTCTTGTCGGCCTGGGCCCGCGGGCTGTGCATGGCCGGCCCTTTGCGGCGATTCAGCATGCGGAACTGAATCCCCGTGGCGTCAATGGCCCGCCCCATCAAGCCCCCCAGGGCATCGACCTCGCGTACGATCTGCCCCTTAGCGACGCCACCGATGGCTGGGTTGCAGCTCATCTGCCCGACCGTGTCGCAGTTGGTGGTTAGTAACGCCGTCTTAGCGCCCAACCGTGCGGCGGCCGCAGCGGCCTCGGTTCCGGCATGCCCGGCCCCGATCACTAGAACGTCGTACTCATACTGCGAATGCGCCATGCAGGCATGATAGTTTGCCCAGAGGCGGAGGAACAAGCGGCCTCGCGGGTGGGAATAGGCGGTTCGTATACGACTATTCCCGAATCTCATCAAAAGCAGGACAGGTTCGTCATTCCGCGACGCGCGTTTACGCAATCAGCGGCTTGCCCAGCAGTTCGCGTTTCTGCTTCACAAACTGCATGTGATGTTCCAGATGGCCGGTGTAGGTTTTGACGAGATATTCGAGCGTGATCACGCCGGTTTCGTTGTGCAGGCCGGTCCGTTGGAAGGCGGCGTCGGGCTGCCGCCGTAGGATTTCGCCCATCAGCCGACGGTTATTAGCAAAAATGTTGCAAGCGAGTTCAGCGTCGAGTTCATCGTAGGGCAAGTGTTGGGCGAACAACGTCTCGTTGTAGCCGATCAACGTCGGGTGATCTTCGGCAATGACGCGTTTCATACGGTCGGCGGCGATCAGGTCGCTGTCCATCATGTGCATCACGATCTGCTGGATGCTCCACGTGCCGGGCACTGGGAAGGCATTTCGTTCTTGGTTCGACAAACCGCGAATGGCCTGTCCCAGCACGTACGCCCCCTGGAGGTAACGATCGATCCATTGCCGATCCATGCGAATGCTCCCTGCGAAATTTGAGTTGTCGACACACAGTGGGCTGCACGATTTACCTTTACCCATCACCCGAACCTTCCTGCCGGTTTTTAGCAGGGTTTGCAAACAAAGCGATAGGCCGCGGACGCTCACCGGCAGCAATGAGCCGGTTTCAAGGCCACGGGTCGGCCAGTGCGGCCGGAACTTTTTATTGACCCCACGGTAAACGATCCCTTAGAATCCA
Organism: Pirellulales bacterium; assembly: GCA_036499395.1. Lineage (NCBI taxonomy): Bacteria > Pseudomonadati > Planctomycetota > Planctomycetia > Pirellulales > Pirellulales bacterium. The sequence goes on along the minus strand of DASYDW010000136.1, from coordinate 197,374 downwards.
GTCGGATAAAAGACTGCCGATATGTTCTGCCTTCCGTTCTGATCGATGACGCGAATTGCGTGTCGTCGATTGCCACAGCGTATCGTTAATCCCGACAACGACCGCCGATAGTTTCATCCTGCCCGAAAAGCAGTGCCACGCTGGATCACGTCCTGCCGGCGCTGCCCCCGCCACCAGCCTCGAAAGCGAGGACCTGAGATGTTCAAAGTCACTTCCGGCCGCACGCCGCGTTATTGCGACGGCATGACCCGCCGCAGCTTCGTGCAAGTCGGCGCCGCTGGCATGGCCTCGGTGGGTTTGCCCAAGATCCTGCGCGCCAAGGAAGACTCGGCGCGACGTGGCACTCCGCGCAAGGACACCTCGGTCATTCTCGTCTGGATGGATGGCGGTCCGGGCCACATGGATATGTATGACATGAAGCCCGAGGCTCCGCCCGAATATCGCGGGCTTTGGCAGCCAATTCCGACGAACGTGCCAGGCATGGAAATCTCGGAGCTATTTCCGCTGCAGGCCAAGGTGGCCGATAAGTTCTCGATCATCCGCTCGTTGCATCACAACAATGGCGACCATTTCACCGGCGGCCATATCATTCTGACCAGTCGTGGTGGTGCGAACGGTGCTGATCAGGCTGGCAAGTATCCTTCGATCGGCGCCATCGCTGCCAAGACGCTTGGCCCGCGCCAGCCAGGTATGCCGGCCTACGTTGCCGTGCCCTACGCGGCCAGCATCGGCTTACGGCCGGGTTACTTCGGCGCCAATTACTTGGGGCGCGAGCACAATCCGTTTGAGACCGACGGAGACCCGAACAGCGACAACTTCAAGGTCCAGAATCTGAATCTGCCGAACGACATGTCGCTTGCGCGACTCGAGGACCGGCAGGGCCTGTTCCGCGATTTCGATCGGATGCGCCGCGAGGTCGATTCCAGCGGAGCGCTTGATGCGATGAATCGCTTTCAGCATGATGCCTATCAGATGGTCTCCGGCGAAGCGGCGCGCAAGGCGTTCGACATCGGTAGTGAGGATCCCAAACTACGCGACCAATATGGTCGGCAGTCGTGGGGGCAAAGCATGTTGCTAGCCCGCCGTCTGGTCGAGGCGGGCTGCACGTTCGTCACCGTACACTTGGGCGGATGGGATCATCACTGGAACTTGAAGTCCGGAATGGAAAGCTACCTGCCGCGCGTCGACAGCGGACTGGCAACGCTGTTCCAGGACCTGAGTGATCGCGGACTTTCCGAACGCGTGCTCGTGGTCGTGTGTGGCGAATTCAGCCGTACACCGCGGATGAACAACGGCGGCAACGGCGGTCCCCCCTTGAGCATGGGGACGCCGGGGCGCGATCATTGGGGTAATGCCATGTTCTGTCTGCTCGGCGGCGGCGGGATTCGCGGCGGTCAGATCGTCGGTTCGACGAACCGCTTGGGCGAGGCGCCGAAAGATCGCCCGATCACGGCCGGCGACCTCCACGCGACCATCTATCGCGTGCTGGGGATCGACCCTCATGCGAGCTTCTTGAATCACTCCGGCCGCCCAGTGCCGGCGATCGACGCCGGCGAAGTGATCAGCGAATTGATTTGATACGGCAAACGCCGCACGTGCAGCTAGGCGGGGCCGATCGCGAAGGGCGCTAAACGTTCCTGTGTCGCATCTTGCGGAGCGGCAGGCAGGTATACGGTCGCGGTCGTTCCTTTTCCCAAGGTGCTCTGGATTTCCATCTTGCCACCGTGCGCCTGCACGATCGATTGGCAAATGCTCAGACCTAATCCGGTTCCGCCCGGCTGATTTTCACGCTGGCGGGATTTGTCGCCGCGATAGAAGCGCTCGAAGACGTGGGGCAGGTCATCCGACGGAATGCCCATGCCGGTATCGCGCACCTGGACGATCGCGCGGGCTCGATCGCGGTCGTGCGACAGGTCAACCGTGACGCTACCGCCTGACTGAGTGAATTTTACCGCATTGTCGATCAAGTTATTGACGACCTGTTGCAAACGCTGGGCATCGCCGCGAACCGGTAGGGATTCGAAGCGGCCGAAATGCAAATCGACGCCACGCTCTTCGGCCGCTCCCTGGAACATATCGACCGAATGCTTCGTCAGTCGGTCGAGCGCTACGGCCTTGGTATCGATCTGCATGCTGCCGGCGTCACTTTCGGCCAGTAGCAGCAGTTGATTCACGAGCTTGCCCAGGCTGCTGCACTCGTCCACGATGTCGCTCAACAGGTCCTTGTACTCGTCGATCGTGCGATCGCTATTCAAGGCCACCTCAACCGAGCTCTGGATGGCGGCCAGCGGTGACCGCAGTTCATGCGCCGCGTTGGCGACGAATTCCCGATTGCGGTCCAGGTATTCGGCAATCAAATCGAGGAAGCGATTGATCGTGGCTGATAGCTGATCGAGCTCGTCCCCCGTACCGCGCATCGGCAGACGCTCTTCCATGCGCCGCGGTCGCAACCGATCGGCCGTGTGAATGATCTGAGCCAGCGGATGTGTGGCGCGCCCTGACAGCCAGAAGCCGCCCAAAGGCGCAATCAACATGATCAACAGCGCCACGATCGTCATCACTTGCGTGACCTTGGCGATATCCTCGTCGGCGCTGGCCATCGACGAACCGACTCGCACCGTAAACGTGGGCAGCCCAGGCTTTTCCAAATGCGATTGTACGACGCGATAGCGCTGGCCGGCGATCGTCATTGTGCCGTCGCGCAGATCGGATTTGAATAATTGCTCGGACGGCGTGTTTTCGCTGCACCACAGGACTTTATCGTTCTCGTCCAGCAGCTCGACGAACATGCCACGTTCGATATGGGCGGCGACCTTGCGCGTCATTTCGGCCGAGAAAGCCTCGTTGTTGATCGAGTGGTACATCTGCTCGACCGCCAACTCGACTTCCAGGGCGTCCTCGCGCAGCAGTTGATCGATCTCGTGACGCAGGGCAAACCGCAGCGCCTCGCGGACGCCCATCAACGTGCAGACGACCGTCAGCAGCACGACGGCCGTGTTCCACAACGTGAGGCGAAAACGGAGAGACCGGAAGACATCCCTAAGCCGCCGGAATCGCATAGCCGCGACCTCGCACCGTTTGAATCATAGATTCGCCGAATTTGCGATCGAGCTTGCCGCGCAAACGATTGATATGGACCTCGATGACGTTCGTCGTCCCTTCCCAATCGGACTGCCACAAATGCTCGCAGAGCATTTTGCGCGTCACAACCTGGCCTGCATAACGCATCAACAATTCCAGCAGGCTGAACTCGGTCGGCGTGAGGTCGACTTCGACGCCGCCACGCGTCACGCGGCGCGTCGTCAGGTCCAGCGTGATGTCGCGGACTTGCAACACGGGGCGGGGTCTGGTTGTCGTGCGCCGGCAAACGGCCTCGATCCGCGCCATCAACTCGGTGAAGGCGAACGGCTTGACCAGGTAATCGTCGGCTCCGGCATTTAGGCCGGCCACGCGCTCCTCGACCGATCCGAGGGCCGTCAGCAAAATGGTCGGAGTTTGCAGGCCCTGCGAGCGGAGCTTGGCTAACACCTCGAGACCTGGCATGCGCGGCAACATCAGATCGATGATGATGACGTCGTATTGTTGGCTGCTGGCCATTTCCAGGCCGCGGACGCCATCCTTGGCCCATGCGCACTCGCTTCCTCCCTCGACGAATCCCTGCCGCAGCGCTTTGCCGATTACCGGGTCGTCCTCGATGACTAACACGTTCACGTGTAGCGCTCCTGGGATGTCGGGTTGTGCAAGATCGCGACGGCATTCAATGTTTCTACGAATCGCACGATCGCGCAGGCCCACGGTTCGTCGGCGATTTTGCCGCGACCCATGGCGCTGACTGCTCACCCTCGATTCGGTCTCGCCCGCTCCTTTAAGTGTACATCGGGGAACCTAGGGGCGCGAATTGATCCCTGATGCCGTCGCTGGCACAACCGTCGCGGGGCGGGTCAAACCTTGGGCAACTCTGCACCTATTCTCGTCGCCGCACGGTCTTCGGCGCGAATGGCGCGCGGCATATTTACGAATTTTTAACCAACTGACGTCCCAGGGCGGCTTTAAACCTCATATACTTCCGAGTATGGTGCGAGTCGTCGACCATAAAAGTGGGCTCCTGGCTGTCATTATGTGTTCGCTGGCCAGGCACTCTAAAACGGCCCGTCGGCCAATCTCTTCATCGCCGAACGTTCCGTTGCTTGCTGCTGCATCGACACGATCGATGGCCTCTCATCCAAGGCTAGGGCCTCATCGTACGGTCATTCGCTTGGCTCTCGTTGCCGCGGGCCGCTCGACTCCTGCTGCCGACATCGCGCCGGTCATGCGCTGTTCGCCCAACATCAGCAGGTTTCGCGATGCATGACATGTTTTGGGAATTCTGGGAGAACTTCCGACACAACCTCTTCAAGCCCCTGTTGTTGTTCTTCTACATGGGCTTCAGCGTGCCGCTGTTGAAGGTTCCCTTCGAGTTCCCGCACGTGCTCTATCAGGGCCTGACGATGTATCTGCTGATCGCCATCGGCTGGCACGGTGGTGAGGAGTTGGCCGCGTTGTCCGGCAAGGAATTTGCCCGCGCTGGCGGATTCATGGTGATTGGTTTCGTCACGAATTTCCTGATTGGTATCCTGGCTTATTACGCCTTACGAGGATTCACGAAGTTGCGTCGGGTCGATGCCGCCACGGTTGCGGGCTACTACGGTTCGGACTCGGCAGGTACGTTCGCGACGTGCGTCGGGGTGTTGAACGTTGCCGGCGTCGGTTTTGCGCCCTATATGCCGGTGATGTTGGCTGTGATGGAGGTTCCTGGCTGCCTCGTCGCGTTGTTTCTCGTCTCCCGTTTGCGCCAAAACGGGATGGACGCTCGCGGCAACCTGCCTGACGAGCCGGGTTACGATCCGCAGACGCCATCGTTTGCATCGGTGGAAAGTGAAGGCATGCACGGTTCATCCGAAGCTGACGCGGCGAAGCTCGCTAAGAATGGCAACGGCAGCTTCTATTCGTTCATCAATCTGCAGCTGCTACACGAACTGTTTCTCAATCCGGGGCTGTTCTTGCTCTTTGGCGGTATCCTGATCGGCTTTGTGAGCCGCTTGCAGGGAGAAAAAATCACTGCCGAGGATGACGAGCTGTTCGTGAAGCTGTTCCAGGGAGCGTTATGTCTGTTTCTATTGGAAATGGGCATGACCGCTTGCCGACGCTTGCGCGACCTGAAATCCGCCGGCCTGCCCTTCGTGATGTTCGCGCTGATTGGTCCCAACATCCTTGCGACCATGGGGATCTTCATCGCGCATGGGTACAGCAAGTTTCTGGGAACGCCATTCGAGCTGGGGACGTATACCCTGTTTGCCGTCCTGTGCGCAGCCGCATCCTATATCGCGGTACCCGCCGTTCAGCGGCTGGCGATTCCCGAAGCAAGCCCAACGCTGCCGCTGGCAGCCTCTTTGGGATGCACGTTTTCGTACAACGTGACGATCGGAATTCCCGTTTATATGCAGATTGCCAAAGCGGTCTTGGAACATTTTCCCGTCGCAGCGCCAGCCGTTGGTGCGGGCTGACGGAACCTAGCACGCCACACTGAGCGCAGGTGGATAATCTAGCGAACTCGCAAGGCTCGCTCGTCCACGAAAGGGGGATGACGGAACATGGCAGAATTCGTCGAAGCCAAACGCGTGGTCGTTATCGCTGAGAGCGTCTTGCTGAAAGACCTGCTTTCGAAATTCGTCGAGCTCGGAGCCAAGGGGTACAACGCCATGTATTGCTTTGGCAAGGGGGAGCACGGCATCGTTGACGACTTGTTCAACAGTCCGGACCGCTCTTGTGTCCGTATCGAAATGATTACCACGATCGACGTCGCGTCGGCCCTCATGGATTACGTCCACCGCGATGCGGTACAGCGCTACCCGGTGACCGCCTTCGTCGATACGGTCATGGTCGACAGTCGCGACACGTTCTTTCGCCGATGAATTGTCGCCGTGCGATGGTTCGCAGCCTCCGCGCTATCAGTTATCGCAAGGGCGCGATGTCGAGCGAAACGTCGCTAACGCGTCGGCGCAGGGAGTGTCGGCGTTGTAGGCATTGGCACTTGAATGGGTAAAGTGCCCGTCGCGCGCGTTTCGCCCAGCCAGCCCGATAAGGCCACCAGGTCGAGGGCCAAATCCTGAATCGAGGCCGCACCCACGAACAGAGGGGTGGCGCCCGCGTCCGTGGCCAGGCTGTTCTCGATTTCTGTGACGCTCGCCTCGAGTCGCTGCATCGTAGCGGCCAGATGCCGCTCGATCGCGAGACGATCGGTGTTGTCGTCGCTCTCGGACCGCCGCGACGACTCGCGCGCGGCCTGCCAATTGGCCATCAATCGCAAGAACGTGCCCCGGCTGATGATCCCCGTCGGAAAACCATCTTTCACGATCACGACCCGGCGAATCGAAACGCGGCACAGAAAGTTGTAGATGATGATCGCAGGTGTCTCTTCGTCGTAACACACGACGTTGGTTTTCATGACGTCGCACAGCGGCAGATTCCAGCCGTCGGCCTGTAGCGGCGCGCAGACCAAGTCTTTTTCCGAGACGATGCCGGCCAGCTTGCCGCCGTCGTCGACAACCGGCGCGGAATTGATGCGCGTCCGCAAGAAGAATTCCGCCGCCTCGTGGATCGGCTGATCATTCCGAAAACATGTGATCCGGCTGGACATGATCTGCCGGGCTTGCAGGCCGCGCAGCCATTCGCGATAGTCGCCGGTGGACTCGCAATCCTGTCCGTCCGGCTCGTCCAGTTCACTAAAGCCGACAACCCGATCGCGCCCCGTATGCTTGGCGACGCGTAGGGCGCTGTCGGCGCGATCGAACAGCTCGGTCGGTCTCTCGACGCATTCGTCCAGTTCAGCCACGCCGAAACTGACCGTGATCGTCAGCCGATGGCCCTCACCGGGAAGCGACATCTCCCGTAACGTGGCCCGGATTCGCTGCGCCCACTGAATGGCCTGCTTTTCGTCGGTGTCCGTCAGCAGGATGCAAAACTCTTCTCCACCGTAACGGCACAAATGGTCCGTCTCGCGGCACTGGGAATTCAAAACTTGGGCGAACGCCTTGAGGATAATATCACCCGCAACGTGCCCGTGGGTGTCGTTCACGGTTTTGAAAAAGTCGATATCGCACAGCACGCAGGTCAACGGCGTCTGCTGCCGGCGAGCACGGGCCAGCTCTCGCTCGAATTGCTCGAAGAATACCCATCGATTCGGAATCTCAGTCAGCGGATCGGTGCGTGCCAACCGGACCAGTTGGTTTTCGAGTTCGATCACGCGCGCCCCGGCGCGTAAACGCGCCAGCAACTCGGGCGAGGCGATCGGCTTGGTCAAGAGATCGTCTGCGCCCGACTCTAACGCCAGGATCATGTCCGCGACTTTGTTATGCGCGGTGAGCAGTACCGTGTAGATGTAGTGCGGAAAGCTGTCGTCGCGAATCCGCCGGCACAGCTCGATCCCGTCGAGCCCAGGCATATCCCAATCGCAAATCAGAAAGTGCGGGCAATCTTGATGGGCCGCCTCGAGGGCTGCTGCGCCATCTTCGGCCTGTTGCACGGTGTAGCCCGCCGCCTCGAGCCAATAGGCGACCAACCGGCGAATATCCGGGTCGTCGTCGGCGATGAGTACTTTGCGGTGCAACATCTTCGTGTACGAGGGGTTGGGGGACGTCAAGTCCGCATCGTGCAGTTTGCGCGCAGCCTTTAGCAACTATAGGTTTGAGACTCACCCAAAGGTGGGATGAATTTTGATCGGTTCGTTCGGTTGGCGAACGACCACCGCTGCGGCATTGGATCGCCTTCCGCGCGCCGGACAACGTGCGTTTTCTCGCGGCGTTTTGGCAAGGATTCAACGCCGTTACGGTTACCCTTTCCCGATCATCTGCTAGGGACGGCACAACCGGCACAATCGGCCGTAGCGTAACCGTCAAGGCCGCAAACCCGACCCCACCACAATCCCTTCCTTCGTCAGTCGCGTTTGATCCCTTTCGCCGGGCAGAACCCCAATAAATGCTTCAGGCCTTCGCAGCCGTACGGCGATGAAAGTAGGGAAATGCCGCCATTCCAGGCTGAGGAGCGCATGCGAGCCGGGTTACTGCTGCTGGGACTGATTCTCGTGACGACCGTGGTCGGCTGCGCCGGGAGCGTTGCGCACCGCGGCCGCGTCGGGGCGGGGCCGCCGACGAGCGACTCGCTCGAGGTGGTCGAGCGCGGCGCGGCGCTCGTCGATGTCGAGCGCGTCGAGCGGCTGCCGGCGGTCGATCAACAGCTCGGCTATCCTCGCGCGGCAGGAAATTACCACGCGCTCAGCAAGCCCGAATGCCAATGCCTGGCCGCGCGCGCTTCGAAGCTGGGCAACTTGCTCGATGGCGAGCGCCGGGCGTTGGCTGCGCGAGAAGCTGGCAAGCATTGTTCGCATGAAGACAACTCGTTGACCTATGACGTGCTGCGCACCGCGGCGCTCGAGGCGCGCAATCGTTCGAGCGCGGACGCCTTGAGCACGTATTACGCGCTTGAATTGAACGAAGCCCGGCTGGACCTGCTCGGGCGCTCGCTCGCCGATGTGCGACAAACCGTGTCTGGCGTCGACCGGTTGCGGCAGCAGGGGCTGAAGTTGCCGCTGGACGAGAACCAGTTCGCGCGCCGCGAAATCGAGCTGCGTGATCAGCAGGTTCAAGTCGAGGGAGCCGTCACGCAATTCGACATGCAGCTTTGGCAGCAGATCGGGCTGCGCCCCACCGCGCCGTACGAGCGGCTGTGGCCCACCGACGATCTGACAGCGCTGGTTGAACCGCAAGATATCGAGGCGGCCGTGCAATTTGGCTTGGCGACGCGTCCGGAACTCGGCATGCTTCGCCGACTGCGGCGCAATCTTGACGAAGACTCGTTGGCTTCGAGCCGGGCGGCGCTGTCTCAGATCAGCCCGTTGTTGGGGTTAGCGCCGCAATCGTCGGGCTGCGATGGCATTTTCGGCTTGCTCGGCGCCCTGCGCAAGGCGCACGAAGCCAAGCGAGAACTTCCCGAACGTCGCCGGCAGATCAATCAGTACACCAACAACCGCGAACAGGAGATCGCCGTCGAAATCCGCGAGGCCGCGGAGATGGTCGATGTGCGCGTCCGGCAAATCGCTTTGGCCAAGGAGTCACGCGATCAACTCGCCCAACGACGCGCCGATGTCGAAGGGCGGGCCGGCGCCGGCGGCGCGACGTTCGCCGACTCGAGTGCGGCCCGCTTGGCACTGTTGCAGGCCGATGGTGATCTGCTGGAGAAAGTCGTCAACTGGAAGCTCGCACTGGTCAAACTGGCCCAGGCTCAAGGAGTGCTCGTTGCCGAGTGCTGCCCTTAGCTTTGCACGGTTGGCTCTTTGACCAACAGCGCGATTAGTCAACGGTCGCCTGAGAGACGCGTTCTTCCCAGAACTTCCGCGCTTGGTCGTGGAATTCCAATACCTCGCGGCGCTCGGCGACATCGGTGAGCTTCAGCTTCGCCGTACGTTCGTTGACCCAATCCAAGAAGAATTGTGCCGAGGCTTTGCTGATCCTGGGTTTGTCCCCCAGTTCGACGTACCACGGCGCCGTCGATGCGAAGCGGTACGTTTTGTCGTTATCCGTTACGGCACGCACCAGCACCCAACCGCTCTCCGTAAACTTGACCGGCGGCAGGTGGCCGGTCTTGGCCATTTCGTCCAGCCGAACGCTCTGCACGACGCGGCCATCTTTGACGATTTCCATGTAACTGATCGGCTCGCGGGTAGCGAGGTTCAACGTAATTTCGAGTTCGAGCTCTTCGGTGGCCGTGCCCTTGAAAACGTGCCCCGGCAAACGGTTGTTTGCAAACGGCCGAATCAGGGGGCCGTTGGTCACGACCACACGGCCGGCCTTGAACGCCTCCCACCAGGCGGCGTAGCTGAATTCGTCCTTGTCGACCCACACATAGATCCGGTTATAGCCGACCGGATTTGGCATCACGCCTGACGCACTACCGGCCGATGGGGGAATGCGCAGACCCGAGTTGAGCACGTGATAATAAATCTCCTCGGACCATTCGCCGTTACCGCGCGGATCGCGAAATCGGCTCTTGTCGCGTGGCTTCCCCCAAGCCTCGTTCGTCAGCATGCCATCGCGCTGCATGTGGTTATTGGCCAGGCCGATCGAATCGACCTTGCCGCTGGCCAGCCAGATCGGCGTGTCCCACCAAAAGGGCTTTTCAATATCGATCCACACGGGCTGGTCAGGAGTTTCCTGGGCACGCGCGGCGAGCAGGAATTTCATCGCCGGAGGATATTCACGCTCCGATCCGCTCAGATCCAAAGGATTCGCCAGATTGAAGAACAACAATGCACCGCCGCCGCGCTCGTCTTCTCCCCCCAGCAAATCATAAATCCGGTTACCGTCGAACCGCACGACCGGTTCCTTGGGGAGCGGCTTTCCTTTCCACGGATTCTTCTCGTTCCACCAGGTAATCAGTGGCGCGACATGCAGGTCCTCGGCCTGCATCAGCAGGCGGATGTCTTTTTCCGAGCGGTGGATATGCAGGTCGCCCGACCACCACCCTTCGCCAGCCATATCGACCGAGCGCGTCAGGTCGATCACCTGTTCATCGTCGGCGTTGTCCTCAATCGAGAAGTAACCTTTGCGATCGGTATACTCGGGGCCGTGGTCGAGTTCGAACGTGTAATTGCCGCGCGGCAGTCGTAGTTTCACGTTGCCGGGAAAAACGAAGTGGTCGTTCCAGAACGGCATGCGTGCCGCTTTTTGCGGCGCTCCCTTGGCGTTCTTCAAATGCAGGCGGCACGCGATCGGTTCGCGCGTCTGAGCGTCAACGACCGTAATGCGGAATTCTCCGCCGTTGGTCGCTAGCAGTTTTGACGCGGCGCCGATTACCAAGCAGAATGCGCCACAGAAGAAAAAACACCGTGCAAACATAAGACCCTCGACCAGCCAGGTTTTCGCCTTCAGAGCTGCCGGCGGAACATAGGCAAGCGTAGCATGCCACTAACAGGTTCGCCGTACCGGGCAAACGCCGCCCGAGGGGGGCCGAGCGTTCCGCGTGCTTGGTTGTGGCCATGGGGGCCTGTATCATGCGAACAGTCCTGCCGAAACCTGCACTTCTCGCCGGCGGTCCCGCATGCAATGGCTTCGTCGATTGGCGTGTCTGATGACGCTGTCCGTCGGCATGGCAGGTGACGCCGCATCCTCAGAGTCAGTACCAAACGAGCCGTTCGATACGCACAAACGGGTCGCTTGGACCACGTCTCGGGTACGCGGCAGTCCCGACGCTCCGCTGCCATTCCGCCTGCAGCGCGTATTCGACAAATTGGCGCTAAAAGAACCCCTGTTTCTGACGCATGTTCCCGCGACGAACGAGTTGCTCGTGATCGAACGATCAGGGCGGATTCTGATTTTTCCGAAGCGGGCAGACGTCGAAAGTGCCGACCTGTTCCTTGATGTCGGCGAAGAGAGCTATAGCCTGGCGTTTGATCCCGCTTATACGACGAACCATTACGTCTATGTATTCAGCAACGGACCGCGCGAAGCGACGAAAAAGAATAACCACATCGCGCGATACAAGGTCGCCCAAGATGGTCCCCCGCGCTGCGAGCCGAACTCGCGGCTGATGGTTCTGGAATACGAGTCGAACGGCCACAACGGCGGGGACCTGGCATTTGGCCCTGACGGCATGCTCTATATCACGGCGGGTGATGGGACCTCGGACTCTGATACCAACCTGACGGGACAAAACCTTGCCGACCTGCCGTCGGGCGTTTTGCGAATCGATGTTCGCGCTAGTGATGAGCAGAGTCCTTACGTGATTCCCGGTGACAATCCCTTCGTTTCGACCGAGAACGCGCGCGGCGAGTTGTGGGCCTTCGGCCTTCGCAATCCGTGGCGCATGTCCTTTGATCGAGAAACGGGACGCCTATGGATCGGCGACGTGGGCCAGGACTGGCGCGAAATGATTTATCTCATCGAGCGCGGCGGCAATTACGGATGGAGCGTTGAGGAAGGGGGCTTGCCCTTTCAATCGCTTCGTGAGCGCCGGCCGACGCCGATCGTGCCACCAGTGGTTGCCCATCCTCATTCCGAAGGTCGATCGATCACCGGAGGGCACGTCTATTATGGGCGCCGGCTGCCGGAACTGCGCGGAGCCTACGTCTATGGAGATTTTGCGACAGGCCGCTTTTGGGGAATGCGCTACGACGGTCGCCAGGTAACCTGGCATCGCGAGTTGGCGGATACGACGCTGCAAGTCGCGAGTTTCGGCGTCGATGCCGACGGCGAGTTATACGTCGTCGACTATGCCGGCGGCTTATACCAGTTCGAGCCAAATGACACGCCAAATTCCAGTAGCGAATTCCCGCGTCGCTTGAGCGAGACAGGGTTGTTCGCATCTGTCGTGGACCATCGGCCGGCGCCGGGTGTGGTGCCGTATTCGGTGATCGCGCCCCTCTGGTCCGATGGCGCAAGGAAGGAACGCCTGTTCGCGTTGCCGCCTGATACCCAGATCCAGTTCACGGAATCACGCGGCTGGAACCTGCCCGATCACGCCGTCGTAGTGAAGACATTTTCGTTGGACGTGCCCGGAAATCCGCCGGTGGCACGGCGAGTCGAAACACGGCTGCTGGTGCGCGAGCAAGGAGAGTGGGTTGGTTATTCGTACCAGTGGAACGACGAGCAGACTGATGCCGAACTGGTCCCCAGCGAAGGCCGCTCGCACGATTTATTAGTGGCGGATGGAGTGACGGGCGAATCGCGCAGCCAGTCCTGGCATTTTCCCAGCCGCGCCGAATGCATGATGTGCCACACGCGCGCGGCGAATTACGTGCTGGGATTGTCTACGCTGCAAATGAACCGCGCGCACGACTACGGCAGCTCGTCAGCAAACCAATTAGAGGTTTTCGAGCGGCTCGGCCTGTTCCGCGAACCTCTGCCGAAGCGCCCCGCTGAAATGGGCGCCCTGTCGGATCCGCAAGACGGCGCATTGCCTATCGACGCGCGCGCCCGCAGCTACCTGCATTCGAATTGCTCGCATTGTCACGTGTCGGCCGGTGGTGGCAACGCCCGGCTGGAGCTGGAATTTACGACGCCGCTGGACAAGACGAGCCTGCTCGACGAAAAGCCTCAGCACGACCGATTCGGCATTACCGACGCGCGGCTGCTGGCCCCAGGGCATCCCGAAAGGTCGCTTCTGCTGACGCGCATCAATCGCGTCGAGCGGGGACGCATGCCGCCGTTGGCGACAAGCGTGATCGATCGGGCGGCCGTATCGTTGCTCGAGCGCTGGATCAGCGAACTGCCGGCGCCGGCCACTCCGAGCCAATAACCACGTTTTTCTGGCTAAGAATTGTGCGTCGCGCCTAACCTACACTTGCAGGTCATCATCATCCCTCGCGCCGACGATTCCCCGTGTTAAACGATCTGCAGGATATTCTCCACGAGATTCCCGAGTTGGCGGGCGCCACGATCGTGCTGCCCCTCGGGGGCGGCATTACGAACCGCAACTATCGCGTTCTTGTCGGAAACGACGCCTATGCGCTGCGCATTGCGGGGGACAACACTGCGCAATTGGGGATCGATCGCGATAGCGAGTACGCCTGCGCTGCAATCGCCGCTGCTGTCGGCATCGGGGCCGAGGTCGTGGCTTATCTGCCCGCACGACGGGCGTTGCTCACGCGGTTCGTCGAAGGTCGGGTACTCTCACCCATGGACGCGACGTGCAACGATATTCTCGCCCGCGCGGCTCGCACGCTGGCCAGATTGCACGAGGCTCCGGCGTTTCCCAAGGAATTCTCGGCCTTTGCAATCATTGAAGAGTATCATCGAATCGCGCAGGCTCACGAAGTTCCGTTGCCGGGCAGCGTGCGGAAAATCCTCGAGGGTCTTGACGATCTGCGCGGCTCCGTGGCAAGCACCGCGGTGTCGTGCCCTTGTCACAATGATCTTCTGCCGGCCAACCTGATCGATGATGGTACAAACCTGCGGATCATCGACTGGGAATACGCAGGCATGGGAGATCGATTCTTCGATTTGGGAAACTTCGCCGAGAATCACCGACTTTCCGCGGCGCAGGAGAGCGAATTCCTGCGAAACTACGCGGGCGCGGTGCAGGCGGAGGATCTAAGGCGGCTGCGAGTCATGCGGAAGGTCTCCGCCTTGCGCGAGACGATGTGGGGATTTGCACAAGCGGGAATCTCGCGACTCGAATTCGACTTTCCCGGGTACGCCCAACAGAACTTGGAACGCTTTCTTCAGGCCGATTCCGATTGAGGCCGCGGTCCTTTTCCCTGGCCGCGCTCATGGGTAGATTTGTGAACTTGCCGGGCCGCGTGGCAGAGCCTTGCCGCGAATGTGGGATCGGTGACGGCCGGGGACACTAGTCCTCGTCGAACGCAGCATCCTAGGAATTCGAAATGAAAACTCGGGCCTCGGTCGTCATTATCGGAGGCGGTATCGCAGGCGCGAGCATCGCGCTGCACTTGGCGCGGTTAGGACGTACCGACGTTCTGGTGCTGGAACAGGGAGAGCTAATCAGCGGTACCACATCGCACGCCCCGGGATTGATAGGTCAGCTACGTTCGTCAGTGAGTCTGACGCGGCTGCTGGTCGACAGCGTGGCGTTGTACCGAACCTTGGAGTTGGACGGTGCTCCTGGTTTTTTGGAAGTCGGTAGCCTGCGTCTGGCGTCGTCGCGCGAGCGACTGATCGAACTGCGGCAGCAAAAGGCGTTCGCTGACCGTTGCGGGCTCGATACGCACCTATTGTCGCCGGCAGAGACGCTCGCGTTGTTTCCCCTCATGGACAAGTCGGGGGTCGAGGGGGCGATCTACATGCCGACCGACGGTTCGGCCGCGGCGCCAGTACTCGCAGGGGCAATGATCCGCGATGCACGCGCGCTCGGCGTTGAGTTCGAATCGCGGACCCGTGTCACCTCGATCGAAGTGGCAAGCGGCGCTGTGCGCGGTGTGACGACCGAGTCGGGGCGCTGCGAAACGGAAACCCTGGTCATTGCAGCCGGCATCTGGTCGCCGCTCATCGGACGCATGGCGGGCGTCTCGATTCCCTTGACTCCCATGGAACATCAGTACGTCGAAACGGAGTCAATTCCGACTCTTGGCCAGGGCATGCTGCCGAATCTCCGCGATCCCGATAACCTGGTCTACCTGCGGCAAAAGGGGGACTCGCTGATTGCCGGCGGTTACGAGCGCAACCCCCGCGCGTTTACGGCGACCATTCCGCGTAACGAAAACCCCACAGTCCAGCAATTCGACTCACAACAGTTCGCGGGTCTTTTGGCAGCGGCCGGGCGACGTGTTCCGGAATTCGCACGACATGCGCTTGCACACCAGATTTGCGGTTTGGAGTCATTTACGCCTGACGGCGCGTTTCTCCTGGGACCGACCCCCGAGGTACGCGGCGTGTGGACTGCGTGCGGCTTCTGCGCACACGGCGTGTCGGGCGGGGGGGGCGTGGGCAAACTGCTGGCCGAATGGATTGTCTCGGGGACGACTTCCATCGACCCGAGCGGCATGGCAATCGCCCGATTCGCCGGCCAAAACCTCGATGAAAGTGAAGTGCGGCGGCGCGCCTGCGAAACCTATGCTACCTATTACGACATGACGACGGGACATGCCGAGGGCTCGGCATGAGAATGCCCCGTTCGATGTTTCGCACTGAATTTGCATCGCCGGGTCGGATCGTGGGGGCCGGAAGAATTAATGAATGATCCGAAAGTCACGCTGGTCACCGGCGCGACCGGCTTGTTGGGCAACAATATCGTTCGCCTCCTGCTTTCGCGCGGTGAGCGCGTACGCGTGCTCGTGCGCGATAAGTCTTTGCATCCTGCCCTCGCCGATCTAGATGTGAAGGCTTCGGCGGGAGATATTCGCGACCGCGAGTCCGTTCGCCTGGCGTGCCGAGGCGTGAACACGGTCGTCCACTGTGCGGCCTTTGTGCGGATTGGTTGGTCGCAGCGCGAGGTCTACGACGCCGTCAACGTCCAGGGGACGCGTCATGTGGCCGAGGCCTGCCGCGAAGCCGGCGTGCGGATGGTTCATATTTCGACGACTGATGTGTTTGGTCGCTGCTCGCTGCGAGAACGGACCAACGAAGAAACACCATACGCCGGCGGCCCGGCGGTTCCCTACGTGGTGACCAAGCGGCAGGCGGAAGAAATCGTGACGAGCGAAATAGCCCAAGGGTTGGACGCTGTCACAGTCAATCCCGGGTTCATGCTGAGTCCCTGGGACTGGAAGCCATCGTCGGGCAAGCTGCTATTGGCCACGGCCCGGGGTTCGATGATCCTGGCACCGCGCGGTTGGCTCAGCTTGTGCGATGCGCGCGATGTCGCTGCCGCGATTCTAACCGCCCGCGATCAGGCTAACGCCAGCGAGCGCTACATTCTGGCAGGCCGCACGATGCAATGGATCGAATTGATGCGCCTGATCGCCGATACTTGCCATGTGCGGCGACCACTGTGGCGCGCCGGGCCGATGCAACTCAAGGTTGGCGGTTGGGGAGGGGATGTAATCGGCAGGGTGACTGGCCGGGAGCCGGACTTCAATTCGGCGGCCGTCGCGATGGCTGGGCTTCCCAAGAACTACTCGAGCGATCGCGCTTCAGCGCAACTCGGGTACCAGATACGCCCAGCGGCTGAGACGGTTCGCGACGCCTGGGATTGGTTTCGAACGCACGGGTATCGGTAGTCGCATCGGCAGCCTGTCGATCAGCGCAATACTTTTATAGGAGCGCAAAAAAAATCCCCTCGGTACCGGCGAACCGGTACCGAGGGGCTCGTGAGTCGTCAAAGCATCTAGCGACTGATTGGACTATCCGATCTTCGCATTCCGACGGCGTCGCACCATCGCGACCAGGGAAACCATTCCCAAACCCGCCAAGGCCAGCGTGGACGGTTCAGGCACCGCCGCATTGCCGACGAACTGACCGAATGCGGTGCCGTTAATGAACGTGCCGCCCCCGAGGTCAATCGAGATCGGGATATTGACGGGCACGACCACCTGCAGATTCGTCGGGCTAGTGAATGTGTAGTTCGCGCTAGCGAGGGTATTCGGAGCCGATACACCGCTCAGGCCGCCCGTGTCGTTTGGCAACACTTGGCCGGCGATGATGACGCTCAAGCCTTGTGCCGAAAACACCGAGCTGAGAATGCCCGTCGACAAATCCGCGCCCGTTGCAAATGTGCCGGAGCCAACGCCACCGCTGGCCGGCAAGTTATTCGAGCCAATGTCATAGGTCACATTGTCGAAGGACACCAGGCCGGCGTTGCCGAGCGTCGAGTGAACCGTGGAACCGTAAGCCCCCGGAGCCCCACTGTTGTTGTCGTAATGGCTAGTTGTGGAGTTGTAGGCGGCCGGATTCGGGCGATAGTTGCCCGAGGCGATAGCCGCCAGGTTATTCGCACCGGCGATAAACTGAATCGAGCTCAAGCTCTGGCCGCTCAGGCTGCCGCCGATCGTCGTGGCAAATGTGCCCGAGACGAACGCCGTGTTTCCGGTCGTTGAATTGGCACTCCACGCGGTGGGAGCCGGCGCGCCGTTTGTACGGTTTTGCGCTGTCAGGTTAATGGTCAGACCCGACAGGCTGAAATTCGGGATGTTCAACGTCAGGTAACTCTGCGTCGAATCGACCGTAAAGGTCAGAGGGTCAGCCTGAACCGTCGAGGTCAGGAGGGCCAGCCCGCAAAGAGCGAATGCGGGAGCGAGCCATTGGGAACGAAGGGACTTCTGCGCACGGGGCAATACATAGCACGATGTGGTCATTGGCGCCTCACGAGTTGGGGGATCTAGATGCGTTAGCTTCCCGTTTCATCCACGGTGATTTTTGGTGTTAATCAGGCGAGTTGCCGATCCCGTGTAAACCGGCAGTCGCTTGGCCATCATCTCTACGATGAGACCTTCGCCTTAAAGTGCCGTGCGACACAACTCGCAACGGAAGGGGAAGGGCTGATCCAAGGGAGGACGCTATGACAAACCTGCGAGGAGCCAGAAAGGCTCGACTCTCAGCTCAGGTTCGTGGTCCAAATCACTAGCGTCGTTTCGACAAAGATGAACAGTCGGATTAGGAAGATTGCGCCATTTGGTCGGCACAGCCCACATGTTGCGCTACGATTTTACCGATTGCAACACTTTTTCCGCAAAAAATCTGGAATTTCTCAGGCTGCGTTCAGGAGGGGCATTTTTCAACCGGTTGCAGCCTGCCGGGCTTTGACACCGCGGCGGGGGACGCCGTCGATGCTTGAATGGACTTCTCCCGACAGGCATTGCGCAATAAAAACCCTTCGGTGCCGCCGAAGCGGCACCGAAGGGAAGAGTGATTAGCAATGAGCGGTTTGGCACCGCCTGCTTCAAGACTACTTCTGCAGGTTGCGACGGCGACGCACCAAGGCGACCAACGAAACCATGCCGAGTCCCGCCAAGGCGAGAGTCGACGGCTCGGGCACCGCGGCGTTACCAACGAACTGGCCGAAGGCCGTGCCGTTGATGAAGGTGCCGCCACCCAGGTCAATCGAGATCGGAACGTTGACCGGTACCTTTAGCTGCAAGTTGCTCGGGCTGGTGAACGTGTAGCTCGCACTGGCAACGGTGTTCGGAGCCGAGACACCACCGAGGCTTCCCGTGTCGTTCGGCAATACCTGGCCGACGATAATTACGCTCAAGCCTTGGGCCGAGAACACCGAGTTGAGGATGCCAGTCTGCAGGTTGCCACCCGTGGCGATCGTGCCGGAGCCAACACCACCGCTGGCGGGCAGGTTGTTCGAACCAATGTCGTACGAGACGTTGTCGAACGACACCAAGCCGGCGTTACCCAACGTCGAGTGAACCGTGGCACCATAAGCACCAGCGCCACCCGAGTTGTTGTCGTAATGGCTGGTCGCGGTGTTGTAAGCGGCCGGGTTCGGGCGATAGTTGCCCGAATTGATAGCGTTCAGGTTGTTCGCACCGGCAATGAACTGAACCGCGCTCAAGGACTGGCCGCTGAGGCTGCCGCCAATCGTCGTGGCGAACGTACCCGAGATGAACGCCGTGTTGCCGGTGGTCGAGTTCGCACTCCACTGCGTGCCGGTCGGGGCACCATTCGTGCGGTTTTGGCTGGTCAGGTTGATCGTCAAGCCCGACAAGCTGAAGTTCGGGATGTTCAGCGTCAGGTAGCTTTGCGACGAGTCGATGGTGAACGACAACGGGTCAGCTTTGGCCATCGATGACGTCAGCGCCATCGCACAGGCAGCCGCGGCTGCCAACAGGCGGAATCGATTACTCATCATTAGCAACTCCCATTCGTAATGTTGTCACGCTCTGATTTACTAAAAACACTCTTTTTCGAACTAACGCGAATCGGTTTTTCGTATCTGCTGTTCGTCATTGATCCTTCAACGTGCTTTTCGAACGTTGATCGACGTTCAGCGTTTTGGTCGCTGGAGCCAAGGTGTCAGTCTGTGGAGGATTTCTCCTTCTTGTGGTTCAAATGTGCCCAGGATCACGGTGTGTGGTGTTACGTTGGTTCGAGCAATACGACGCAGTCCGCAACGGAAATCGCCGTGCGTCGTGCGTATTGCTAAGCACAAGTGGGTGCTCGATTGATTGGCAAGAGGCACGACCTGCAAGGGTCGTATTGGCGAAGCGTGCCAGAACGGCGATGTACTTCGCTGCCGAAGGAAGGGCTTTGCGGCCCATCAGTGCAGCATGATGCACCGATACGAGGGATGAATCGAATCGCGTCCGAATCATTAGCGTTTGCTCCCTCGTTAAGGGTCTTGCCGGTTAAAACAGGCGTGCCGAACAAAGGGCGCACGGCAGCCAACTTCGACACAGTCTACCAGCAATAGGGGTGGCGTCAATGAAAAAGTCAGCAAATTCCGCAAACTTCTTGCTACCCGAATGTCGATTTTTGTTTTGGTCGATAAGCCAAGTCTGGTTAATAAGTTGCGTCGAAAAAATGAGTTTGGCCGGCGGGCACTTAAGAGAAACGATGTCCCGCCGATGCGCATCCATGCTCTCTTTTTCTTGTAAGTACTTCGCGGCACGGCGGCTCCACCCATTGGTGCCGTTTGCGCCGCGCGGAAGCTGCGATAAAGGGCGGGGACTGCGATCCAGGTTCAGCACGGCCTGAGGGCGAATGCAGCCGTCGTGTCAAGCCGTTTTCGATGCGGCTCGCAGAGGCGAGGTGCTTGCCGAACGACTTGCGGAACCGTTAGTTGTTAGCAGGCAATCAACTCGTGCGCAAATTGAAAACACCATGCGCCTATCGATGATTTCGGCCGCTGTAAGAACGCGCATGCTGCGGGGCGTCGTCGGGCTGGGGATCGTCATTGCCACGGTGTTGCGCATCGTCGCGGCATTTGATGAGTTCTGGCTCGACGAGATTTGGTCGCTGATGGCCTTTGTGCGCATTCCGCACACGTACTGCGAGATATTCACATTCCACCACGACAACAATCACTACCTCGTCACGTTGTGGATGGATGTCGTTGGCGGCGGCGCACGAAATTGGTTCGTTTACCGAATCCCCTCGATTGTCGCGAGTGTGGGGACCGTCATCCTTGCGGCCGTGATTGCGCGAAGGTGGGGACGAGTTGCCGCGGCATGCGCGTCCTGGTTTTGCGCCACTTCGTTCGTCATGAACGTCTATGGATCGGAGGCACGTGGTTACGCTTTGGCCGGCTTTTTCAGCCTGGCAGCGTTCCTCTTTCTCGAGCGTTTCTTGCAACGGCCCAACGTGTGGGCTTCGCTGGCTTTCTCGCTGGCGACGATGCTTGGCGCCCTGTCGCATTTGACGTTCATCCAATTCTATTGCGGGGCGCTGGCCTGCTCGATCGTGTCGTTTGCGATGTCCGAGGCGACATGGAAACGAGCACTTTTTCGGCTCGTTCAATTGCATGCCCTGCCGATTAGCTTCTTTTTGGCTCTTTATTTGGTGGACGTGCGCGCCATGCGGATTGGCGGCGGCGACCCCTATCGCGTAGGCGACGTCGTGGCCAGTTCTCTTGCTCTGGCGGTGGGCTGTTTTTCAGAGCAGCCGGTCATAGTCATTGGCGCGGCGCTGATTGCGGCTGCAGCGGCCGTTGCCAGTCTTGTACTTCTGCATCACGAGAAATCGCATCTGTGGCTGCTCTGTACGGTGGGATTCGTGGTCGCTCCCGCAGTTCTGCTGTCCGTCAAACCGCCGCCCCTGCTTTATGTGCGGTACTTCTACCTGAACCTGATTTTCCTGCAGATTCTGTTCAGCTTTTTGGTGGCCCGGACGGTCGAATTCGGACGCTTGGGAAAGTACGTGGCCGTGATTGGCGTCGCGCTCGTATTGGCAGGAAACGCGAAGCTAACGGCCGATTTTCTAGCCGTTGGCCGAGGCCATTACCTTGATGCGCTTGAATACGTCAATGAGCACACACCTGGCTCGACGATCCGCCTCGCAGGCGACGACGACTTCGACAACACCACGTACCTGGGCTTTTACGTCGATTACCTGCCCAAGGGGCACGTGTTTGAGTACACCAATTTTCACAAGCCCGCCAGCCCCGGTGCGCCGCCACCCGACTGGCTTCTGGTGCATAATCAGCAGCGTCCCTTTCGGCCCGCGCCCACTCTAACAGCAAGCGGCGAGGATTACGTCCTGGTGCAGAAGTACCCTTGCGGGCGGCTTTCGGGCTATCAGTTTGCGCTGTATCAACGCGTACAGATGTCGGGCAGGCGCTAGGGGCTTTGAGCGGGTCGGGGCTTTTGAATGGACAATGTGCCGTGCTTTGAACGAGACAAGCCGGCTCATGACATGAAGGACGCGCAACGCCCCGTAACCGCGCGCCCGAATTGCGTCGCTTGCGACTAGCGCTTCTTACGGGCGATTGCGCGTTGCATGGCGGTCCCCATATCGGCGGGGCTTTGGGCCACTTCGATGCCTGCAGCCTCGAGGGCGGCGATTTTTTCTGTGGCCGTACCCTTGCCACCGGAAATGATCGCACCGGCATGGCCCATGCGCTTGCCCGGAGGGGCGGCGCGGCCGGCAATAAAGGCGGCGACCGGCTTCGTCACATGCTCGCGAACGAAGGCGGCGGCTTCTTCCTCGGCGGTACCGCCGATTTCGCCCATCATCAGGATTGCTTCCGTGGCGGGGTCCGCCTCGAGCAGCCGCAATACATCAATGAACGAGGTACCGACGATCGGATCTCCGCCGAGCCCGACGCACGTCGACTGCCCTAGCCCCAGATTCGTCAATTGCCAGGCTGCTTCGTAGGTCAGGGTGCCAGACCGGCTCATTAGCCCGACGGGCCCCTGGCGATGAATGTGGCCCGGCATGATGCCGATTTTGCACTCGCCGGGCGTGATCACGCCGGGGCAGTTCGGACCGATCAATACGGAGTTGCTGCGGCGCACGATTTCGTAAACGCGCACCATGTCCAGGACCGGAACCCCCTCGGTAATGGCGATCACGGTCTTAATACCTGCGTCGACCGCCTCGAGAATGGCGTCGGCCGTAAACGGCGGCGGCACGAAAACCATCGTGGCATCAGCGCCTGTCTTCTCCACGGCTTCGACCACGGTGTCGAACACCGGCAAGCCGAGGACCGATTCGCCCCCTTTGCCCGGCGTAACGCCGCCGACCATCTTTGTGCCGTAATCGAGACAGCCCTTGGTGTGGAATTGCCCGACCTTGCCGGTGATTCCCTGACAGAGGACGCGGGTATTCTTATTGATCAGGATGCTCATGCTCGACTCTTTACGGCGAAGGAGTGGGCGGAATAGTTGTTTTGATGAACGCGTTTTCGGGGGTGCGCGATCGGCGGGATGCAGGTAAACGCGAGGGCTCAGGCTACGGCAGCAACGACTTTCTTGGCGGCGTCGGTCAGCCCTTCGGCGGCGATGATGTCGACGCCGCTTTCGGCCAGGATTTTGCGGCCTTCTTCGACCTCGGTCCCTTCCAACCGCACGACCAGCGGCACATTGAAGCCGACCGACTTGTACGCAGCGACCACGGCCGTGGCGATCGTCGTGCATCGCATGATGCCGCCGAAGATATTCACGAGCACGGCTTTGACGTTCTTGTCCGATAGCAGGATACGGAAAGCCTCGGTCACCTGGTCGACATTCGCACCGCCACCGACGTCCAGGAAATTAGCGGGAAAACCGCCGTGCAATTTGATCAGGTCCATGGTGCTCATCGCCAGGCCGGCGCCATTCACAAGGCAGCCGATATTACCGTCGAGCTTGACGTAACTGAGGCCCGCGGCACCGGCACGAACCTCGGCGGGCTCCTCCTCGGAAACGTCGCGCAGCTCGGCCAGGTCCTTGTGACGAAACATGGCGTTATCGTCGAAGGTCATCTTCGCATCGAGCGCCAGCAGTTGGCCGGCGCCGGTGACGACCAACGGGTTGATTTCTGCCAGACTGCAATCGCATTGCACGAAGACGCGGCACAGCCCCTTCATGAACTTTTCGGCCGAGGCGATGCTGGCTCCCTTAAGCCCCAATTTCGCCGCCAACTTGCGAGCTTGAAATCCGCCGAGGCCGGCGGCCGGATCGAACTTTTCTTTGTAAATCAGTTCGGGCGTGTTGGCGGCCACGTCCTCGATGTTCATGCCCCCTTCGCTCGAGACCATCAATACGGGTCCCGCCGAACCGCGGTCGACGACGATTCCCAGGTACAACTCACGGGCGATATCGCAGCCCTGTTCAACCAACACCTGGTGAACGATTTGCCCCTCGGCACCTGTCTGAATCGTAACCAATGACTTGCCGATCAGATTCTCAGCGACCTTGCCGGCTTCCTCGGCGCTGCGTACCAGTTGCACACCGCGCTGATTGGCGTTGTCTTTGATGGTTCCTTTGCCGCGCCCTCCGGCGTGGATCTGTGCTTTCACGACGGCGATCGGGCTGCCCAGCTTTCGGAACGCGTCGGACGCCTCGGCGGCGCTGCGTGCGACGATGCCCTGCGGCACCGGAACGCCCGCCTTGCGAAGGATTTCCTTGGCCTGGAATTCGTGAATTTTCATCGCTGAACCGGCTTGCTGGGGGGAGGGATAGCAGACGCCCGCGGGCGTCACGAGGCGTGCGAGCCGGGGATTATAGGGCTGCCGCGCGCCGATGGTCAAGGAGCGGCTAGCCCCGCCGACCGTGCGACGCCTCGCTCGATTCGGCAGCGCTTGCGCGGCAGCGCGCTTCTATACTTGCGTGCGGCTCGGCGACTGTCACATGTCTTTGGGCAGGTAGCACGCGCCGCGAAACATTCCACCTCGGCAGTGATCATGGACAACAACGAACCGAGAGCAAGCGCACCGCCAATCGCAGCCGCTCCCACGCGCTGGAAACGCCGCTGGGCAATCCGCGCTCTGTGGGCTGTCATCTTATGGCTCGTGCTGGCGTACATCGTATTACCGGCCGTTTGGAAGCATTACGAACATCAGCCGAATCTCGAAGAAGCGCCAAAGTTCACGGTCACGCACAGCGGCATACCAGGCGATCCGCTGAACATCGGCCTTGTCGGCACAAAGGACGAGATCATCAAAGCCATGCTGGCTGCCAATTGGCATCCGGCCGATTCGGTCACGGCACGCAGCAGCGTACATATCGCGGAAAGCGTGCTGCTCGATCGTGCTTACGACGATGCCCCGGTCAGCAGCCTGTTCGTTTGGGGACGTAAGCAAGATCTGGCCTTCGAGCAGTTGATCGGCAAAAGCGCTCGCGAGCGGCACCACGTCCGGTTCTGGCAAAGCGAGCAGCCTGCCGAGGATGGCCGGCCCACCTGGTTGGGCGCCGCGACGTTAGATCGCAGCGTGGGGTTAAGTCATCGCACAGGACAAATCACGCATCACATCGACGCGGACGTCGATGGCGAACGCGACCATGTCTTGAACACATTGATCGAGGCGCACGAACTCACACGCACCTATCAAGTGTCTGGCGTGGGGCCGACGCTGAACGGCCGCAACGGCGGCGGCGATCGCTACTACACTGACGGTGAAGTCACGATCGGCGTCATCAGTCCAAATAACGTGCCAAACGAGATTCCGCTGATCGTCGATGCGAATCCCGTGGTCGTGGAAGCGAAGAACCGCTTTTGGGTATGGCTACGCGGTTGGCTGAAATAAACGGCAGGACTAACGTCAGCGCATCTGACGGAGCTTACGCAACAATTCCTCGATGGGGGCCGCCATCTTTTGCTGGCCCTGCGTGCGCGCGATGTCCAGGGCAATTTCGGCAGTCGCAATTGCCTCGTCCGTACGCCCGGCCTGGGCGTAGCGCATGGCCAGATTCGCGTAGCCCGCAATGTCCGGTTTCAGTTTTACGGCTTGGTCGAATTGCTCGATTCCCTCTTTGATATTGCCGGCGGTCACCAGGGCAATGCCTAGGTTGGAATGCGCCTCGGCGTAATCAGGCCTCAGTCTGAGCGCCTCGCGAAAATGTTCGACCGCTTCCTCATTGCGCCCCAAGGCGTTCAACAGGGCTCCTAAATTGCTATGCGCCTCGACAAAGTCGGGATTGGCTCGCAATGCCGCTTCATAGTGGGCCACCGCCTCTTGCGGTTTCGTATTGGCCAGCGAGGCGCCGAGATTCAAATGGGCTTCGGCGAAATCCGGCTTTAGGCGCACCGCCTCTTCAAATTCAGCGACCGACTGCTGCCCATCCCCCAAAAGTCCCAGGACGTGCCCCAAGTTGGAATGCAATTCGGCGGCGTTCGGCCTTTGAGTAAGGGCGGCGCGGTATTGCTCGACCGCCTCCTCGAGTCGTCCAGCTTCGACCAGCAGATGAGCCAAATTGATGTGGGCGTCGACGTAATGAGGATTGATGGCCAACGCCTGTTCGAATTCCGGCCGCGCGCGGGCGAATTCCTGCAGATGCACCAGTGCTACGCCGAGATTCGATCGTGCTTCGACGTAATCCGGCTGCAACTCCAGGGCGCGTTCATAGTGTGGTAATGCCTCGGCGGGCCGGCGCGAGTCGACAAGTTCGACCCCTAAATTATTCTGCACGCGGGAGTTGTCTGGCTGATACAGGGCCGCGTCTTCCCAAAGTGCGATCGGGTCGTTGTAGATGCCCGTCCGCTCGAAACTCAACCAGCCACAAACGGCGGCCATTCCGAGCGTAATTGCGATCGTCAGCACTAACGGGAGATGGCTTGTGTGGGAAGTTTGATCTGTGTTTCGCAGCCGATTCATCATTCGATCGACCAGCGTGTACCCACCCCCTATGATCCACGGCAGAAGCGCCGCCAGCGGCAGATACATGCGGCGCTCGGCGGCGATCTCAGTAATGATCGGCACGGTGAATGTCGGCGAAAGCACGATGAACGCGGCTGCCCAAACGAAGCCTGTCGCCGTCCGGCGATATACCAGCCAAATCGTGGCGACAGCCAGCAGCAGTACTGGAACGACACACATCCAGGCCGACGCTATCGACTCGAAGTAGGGGAACTCGTAATGGATCACCATCGGCCAAGGCCAGATAGTCAGCCAAAGGTAAAGAAACAGCACCCGCGACTGGACGAGCCACCAGTCGTAGGCCGAAACGCCCAAATGAAAACCGGCCGAGGCGGATCGCGCTCCCCCGTAATTCAAGGCGATCAGCAACGCCCATGAAGCGCACAAGCCGAGATACAGCGGCAACGACTGATCGATGGCGGCGCGAAACGAGCCGCGCAGGAACGTTCGCTCGAACAATAGCACTACGACCGGCACGGTGACCATGACCTCTTTGCAAGCCATGCCGGCTAATGCGGCGCCCCAAGCGGCCACGAGCCAGTAGCCCTGCGCGTGACCGGTCGCGGCCCAGTAACGTTGCGCCGCGTACAGCGTCCCCAGGTAGAACAGCGCCATCAGAAGCTCGGTTCGCTGCGTCACGTATTCGACCGTTTCGGTCTGCAGCGGATGAACCGCCCACAACAGCGCCGCCGTGAAGGCCAGGCGGTTAGCCGCGTTCAAGAACCGATCGCCAAAGAAGGGCAGGCACAAGGTGCGACGCACGATCAGCCACATTAGCAACGTGGCCACGCCGTGAGCGAGCGCGTTGAACGCGTGGTAACTGGTCGGGTCGAGACGCCCGATTTGGTAGTTAACGGCCAACGAGAAATTCACCAGCGGACGTCCGGCGGTACTTACGTCGAGCGGCGCTTGCAACGGGCCAGGGCGCTTATCAGTTCCCAAGAGCGGCCAAATCGTACGGATCGACGGGTTTTCGACGATCGAGATTCGATCGTCAAAGATAAACGGCGCATGAACCGCATGCCCGTAAATGAGAGCCACGGCGCCGCATAAGAACATGCCCGCGACGAGGTCCAAATACCACGGCCGTGCGGCGCCGCGCGCACGCACATCGGCAGTCGTGGGCACAAGGCCATCCTGAACGCCAGGCGTTGTGGAATCGAGCGTCGACAAGTTTACAACCTGGATACGAGCAATCGAGCGAGGAGCACAATCATCAGCGGCTACGGATTGCCATTGTTATGATGTTCAAAGTAGCGATTCGTCAGATTTCTTGGAATGCAACTATGCATCCTCGCCGTAAGTTCCATCGGATCTCGACTTTCTTGATTGCCGTTGTACTGGTCGGAAGTGCGGCGGTCGCGCCGAGCATTGCTCGGGGTGAGGCAGAAGGCATCGGCGCAAGCGCTGCGCGCGCTAAGCAGGGGATGGTCGTTTCGGTCTCGCCCGAGGCTTCCGACGTCGGTCTGGCGATCCTAGAACGTGGCGGTAATGCGATCGACGCGGCCGTGGCCACGGCCTTGGCGCTGGCCGTTACTTACCCGGGCGCCGGCAACATCGGTGGTGGCGGTTTCATGCTGATTTGGCCCGGCCGTGGTCAGGAGCCGGTTTGCGTTGACTACCGCGAGACGGCCCCTGCCGCCGCGACGCGAGATATGTTCTCCACGGATGGTGCGCCATATTCCCATAAGACCGTAGGGGTGCCGGGCACACCGCGTGGCCTGGCCATGGCGCACCAGCGGTGGGGAAAGCTGCCATGGCGCGACCTGGTCGCACCCGCCATCAAATTGGCCGAACAGGGTTTCGCGATCGACGAGGCCTTGGCAGATGACCTGCGCTCACTGACCGCAAAATCGACCGCGACCGACGAATTCCGGCGAGTTTTTTCCTCTCTGGACGGCAAGAAGTGGAAAGCCGGCGATCTTCTGGTGCAACCGGACTTGGCGCGAACATTGCAATTGCTGGCGGACGAAGGCGCGGAGGCGTTCTATAGGGGGCAAATCGCCCAGGCGATCGTGGCCGAGATGCGCGCCGGCGGTGGACTGGTCACGGCCGATGATCTAGCCGAATACGCGGCCAAGATTCGCACTCCGATTCACGGCACATACCGCGGATTCGATATTTACGGGCCGCCGCCTCCCAGTTCCGGCGGTACATGCCTGGTCGAGATGCTGAACATCCTGGAGAATTTCGACCTGGCCAAGGACGGGCGATTCAGCCCACGCACTTCGCACCTGATGATCGAAGCGATGCGGCGCGCTTACTGCGATCGTGCCCGATATCTGGGCGATCCAGACTTCGTCACCATTCCCGCGCATCTCACGACGAAGGAATACGCCCGACAGCTTGCCAGCGAAATCGACCTTTCGCGCGCGACGCCCAGTGTACGATTGGCTTCCGAGTTGAAAATCGCGGCCGAGGGGGAGAGCACGACCCATTTTTCGATCGTTGACCGTGATCGCATGGCGGTGGCCAACACCTACACGCTGCAAGAAAGCTACGGCGCGCGAATCGTGGTACGCGGCGCCGGCTTTTTGTTGAACAATGAAATGACCGATTTCAACGCCCGGCCAGGTTGGACAGACCGGCGTGGTTTGATCGGCACCGACGCGAACCTGATTGCCCCGGGCAAACGAATGCTCAGCTCGCAATCGCCCACCATCGTTGCACGCGACGGGCAACTGCGACTGGTAACTGGTTCGCCGGGGGGCCGCACGATTCCCAACACGGTGCTGTGTGTGCTGATGAATGTGCTTGATTTCGGGATGGATGCACCCGCGGCGGTTGCTACCCCGCGAATGCATCACCAATGGCTGCCCGATCGCGTGGCGTTCGAACTGGCCAATGAGCCGGCCACGGCGCCGCTCGTTGAGCAACTAAAAGCACTGGGGCATACGGTCGTCTCCAAGCCGCGCGAGCAAGGGGACGCCCATACGATTCACATCGTCGGCGATACCCTCGAGGGTGCGGCGGACACCCGGCAGACCGTGGGCAAAGCCGTGGGCTATTAAAGCAGCCAGCTGTTAAACAGCTCACTCGCCAGCGGCTCGCCATCCGTCAAGCCGCTTCGAGCCAAGCCTTGGCCTCGGCGGCTTTCGTGTGGTCGAAGTACTTGATCGTGGCCGAGGTGAAGGGCTTGCAGAAGGCCGCCATGCCGGCCTCCCACTTGGTCTCGCCGACGACCGCCAGCCGCTCGATATCGCGGAAGTGCTTCATGTCGAACTTGATATCTTCCCACAAGGCCGCGACTTCCCAGCCGTGAAAATCGTGCAGTTCGAGCAGGATGCGAAGTTTGCCTTGCGCCTTGATCAAACGTTCGACTTCCGGCAGAAATCGTTCGTAATCCTGTTTGCTCAGCTTGCCGCTGGCACGAACTTCAAGAATCTTCCCAGCAGCTTCTTCGCGCAATTCAACAGTCATGGCGTTCACCTTCCATCCTGGGTCTATGAGCGTTCCGCGGTTTGCCGTGTGCGGCTGTCCGTCAGCCTACCACAATCCTTCCTGCGCCTGAACGAGCGCGAGGGAACAAAAAACGACCGTAAACGATCTACTAACGTGGCACCGTTTGCCGAGACTTCCCCCTATCTCATAGAATCCGCCTATGCCTGCAGAACGCAAATTTGTCACCACCGATGTTTCCGGCCAACTGGTTTTTCTGGGGACCGGTACGTCGGTGGGCGTGCCCGTCATTGGATGCGGATGCGATACGTGCCAAAGCAACGACCCGCGAAATAAGCGGACTCGTTGCGGATTGGTGCTGGGGATGCCTGAGGGGGTGTTGCTTGTCGACACCCCCACCGATTTGCGGACGCAACTGCTGCGCGAGCGAATCGGCCTGGTTCACGCGGTGCTCTATACGCACGAGCATGCCGATCACGTCTTCGGTCTGGACGACGTGCGATTGTTTCCGTACTACCTGGGACACAAGTTACCGCTGTACTGCGAAACGACCGTCGAAGATCGCATACGAAAATCGTTCGATTATGCGTTTGCTCAAGAGGGGACGTACCACGCCGGCGCAATTCCTCTGCTGGATCCGCACCGAATCACGACCGAACCGTTTGACCTGTTGGGAATGCGCATCATTCCAGTCCGGCTGTTGCACGGTCGCTGGGAAGTGCTGGGTTTTCGTTTTGGCAACGTGGCGTATTGCACCGACACGAACAAAATTCCCGACGAAAGTTGGCCGCTGCTGGAAGGGCTCGATGTACTGATCCTCGATGCCCTGCGCCCCAAGCCGCACGCGACCCATTTCGGGCTGCAGGAAGCCATCGAGGTAGCTCAAAAATTGGCTCCGCGGCGTGCGATTTTTACGCATCTGTCGCATGAATTGGAGCACGAAGCAACGAATGCGGCACTTCCGGCGAATATGGAACTGGCCTACGACGGCATGCGTGTTCCGCTGACCTAGATTTGGGTACCAGATTCGACTCACGCAATCGGCTACCGGCCTGTTGCGTCGCACTTAGATGTGTCAGTCTTCGAAAACGAAAATACCAATGTCTTCTCCAACCGCTATGTCCGCCCCCAGCAAAGAAAAGCTTCTCGAACAACTCCGGACCGCAGGGCAGGAGCACCTGTTGCAGTTCTGGGACGAGCTGTCGAGCGACGAACAATCGGCATTCGCCAAACAGGTCGAAGGGATCGACTTTCGGCAAATCGCCAAGTTGGCCGGCCAGGCCAAGAACGAATCGCAGCCGGCCGGGCAAGACCATGCCGCTCGCGCAAAGCGTGCCGAACCGCCGCCGGCCATTCGGCTCTCTGAGCAGGGGGAGGGCCAAGCGTACGAACGAGCGCGCCAGCGCGGCGAACACGCACTTCGCGACGGCAAAGTGGGCGTCGTGCTGGTCGCCGGAGGGCAGGGGACCCGACTCGGCTTCGATCACCCGAAGGGATTGTTCCCCATCGGTCCGGTCTCCGAGGCGTGTCTGTTCCAGATTCTTTTCGAAAAGCTGTTGGCTGCGCGAAAGCGGTACAACGCGGCCATCCCGATTTACATCATGACCAGCCCGGCTACGCATGATGACACGATCGCAGCGCTGGAAAAGCACGCCCGCTTCGGTCTGCCGGTCGAGGACGTGATCGTCTTCTGTCAGGGGACGATGCCCGCGGTGGATGCAAAATCGGGAAAGCTGCTTCTCGCTGAGCGCGATAGCCTGTTTCTCAGTCCCGATGGACACGGTGGCATGCTACGCGCGCTTGCTCGCAGTGGAGCGCTCGCGGACATCGAGCGCCGTCATATCGAGCAATTGTTTTACATGCAGATCGACAATCCGCTGGTTGTCGTTTGCGATCCGCTGTTCATCGGCTACCACCTGAACGCCGGAGCGGAAGTTTCGACACAGGTCGTTGCGAAGCAAAAGCCGCTCGACCGGGTCGGTAATGTCGTCTCGGTGGATGGCCAGGTGCAGATCATCGAATATAGCGACCTGCCGGACGATGTTGCCGAGCTGCGGCAGCCCGATGGCTCACTCAAGTTGTGGGCTGGAAACATAGCGGTTCATATTTTCGATGTGGTATTTCTGAAGCGGATGAGCGAAGGGGGCGGACGGTTGCCTTTCCATTTCGCCCACAAGAAGGTCGGTTTCGTCGATCAGTCCGGAAGCAAGGTCGAGCCCGAGAAGCCCAACGCAATTAAGTTCGAGCAGTTCATCTTCGACCTGTTACCAGAAGCGAAGAAATCGCTGGTGGTCGAGGTGGACGAGTCCGCGGTGTTCGCGCCAGTCAAGAATGGCGAAGGGGCAGAACGCGACACGCCCACCACGGTTCGTCGACAAATCGTAGAGCTGCACCGCGCCTGGCTCGAAAAGGCCGGCGTCAAGGTTGGCGAAGGTGTAAACGTCGAAATCAGCCCGCTATACGCCCTGGACGCGGACGAAGTTTCGCGGAAGATCAACGAGGGGCTGGAAGTGACGTCGGATCGTTATTTTCGCTAAGCCTCACGTGCAGGAATAGCCCTTTCAAGAAACCTGAGATCATTCGATGTTGCACGCGCTGGTCATGGCCGGAGGTTCTGGAACTCGATTCTGGCCCGTGAGCCGCGAAGCGACCCCAAAACAGCTCTTAAAGCTATTAAGCGATCGTTCGCTTTTGCAGTCGACGCTCGATCGCCTGGCGGATCTGGTCTCGGCCGATCGGAGGCTGGTGGCAACGGCCGCGGTGCTCGCGGCGCCGGTTCGTGAGCAGTTGCCCGAGCTTTCGTCCGCGGCCATTTTGGCCGAGCCCTGCAAGCGGGATACGGCTCCTTGCATCGGTCTAGCGGCGCTATTGATCGCGGCTCGGGATCCCGAGGCGACGATGCTCGTCTTGCCGGCTGACCATGTGATTCGTGATGGCGAAGCGTTCCGCCGTGCGGTGCAACAGGCCGTGGCGCTGGTCGAAGCCGAACCGAGCCGACTGATTACATTTGGCATTCGCCCCACGTATCCCGCCGAGAGCTTTGGTTACCTGGAACGTGGGGAACCACTCAGCGAGCAGCAAGCAGGCGGGGCGAGTGTCGCCTACACCGTCCTGCGATTTCGCGAGAAGCCGAATGCCGAGGTCGCCCAGCAATACCTCGACTCGGGCAACTTCTATTGGAATTCGGGCATCTTCGTCTGGCGTGCGCGCACGATTCTCGACGCGCTCAGTCGCCATCAGCCACAAATGATGCGTCACCTCAAAACCATCGCCGCGGCGCACGAGACGGCCGATTTCGACACGGTGTTTGCCCGCGAATTCGCGGAGATCAAAGGGATCTCGATCGATTTTGCCGTGATGGAGAAGGCCGACAACGTCATTGTTGTCGAAGCCCCCTTCGATTGGGACGATCTGGGGAGTTGGCAGGCCCTGGCCCGGCAGCGCGGTACGGATGCGGACGGCAACACGATTGTGGCCCGACATTTGGGGGTTAAAACGACGGGCACGATCGTTTACTCCGGCGAGGGAGCCAAAGAGCATCTGATCGTCACGGTCGGTGCCGAAGACCTGATCGTGGTGCATACCCCCGATGCCACCTTAGTGGCCCACCGCCGCGACGAGGAATCGCTGCGGCAAGTGGTCAAAGAATTGGAGAAACGGGGCTGGCGTCAGCACGTATAATTGGGGGATGCCGCCGGTCGCACTTTTTCCAGGGATATCACTCCTTTCCATGTCCGATCGACCAACAGCGAATAACGCTTCCGGCCGCGTCGCCGCTGTCGATTACGGAACTGTCCGTATTGGTATCGCGGTGTCGGATGCGCGGCGGACGATCGCGAGTCCTTTCGAGAATTACACGCGCCGCGGTCCGCAAGCCGACGGTGATTTCTTCCGTCGCCTGGCGGCGGAGGAGAGTATCGCCTTATTCGTCGTAGGTTTGCCGGTACATCTGGACGGCCGCGAGAGCGCCAAGTCACGCGAGGCGCGAGAGTTCGGCAAGTGGCTCGGCGAGTTAACAGGCAAACCGGTCGAGTATTTCGACGAACGATTCACAAGCGCCGAGGCTGAGAAATACCTCGGTGCTGCCGAGTTCACGAAGAAGCAGCGCAAGGCACGGCTCGATAAGCTGGCCGCACAGATTTTGCTGGTCGCATATCTGGAATCAGGAGGAAACACCGAAGGGACTTCGGGCTTAGACGATTAGAGTGACGGTTGAAACATGGCTGAAATCCCCCAAGAACGATTACGTGACACGTTGCGTCCCGGCGCTATGCCGCCGCTACCAAGTAGCGTACCCGTCAGTCGCGAATCCGAGCGTGCCTCGCTAGAGACGAAGCTGATCGTCGGCTGCGGGTATCTGGGCCTGCGCGTCGCCGAGCGCTGGCTCGACGCCGGGCACGAGGTGTTCGCCGTAACCCGTTCGCGCGAGCGCGCCGCGGGATTCGCCAAGCGCGGATTGCGTCCAATCGTGGCCGACGTCATGCGTTTGGATTCGCTCGTCGGCTTGCCTGCCGCAAGCTCGATACTTTACGCGGTGGGCTACGACCGTAAGCAGAGCTTCGGTATCGAAGAGGTGTATCTGCGCGGGTTGGTTAACGTGCTGAACGCACTACCCACGAATGCTGGGCGCGTGGTCTATGTCAGTTCGACCGGCGTTTACGGAGATTGCGGTGGCGCCTGGATCGACGAGCATACGCCCTGTTTTCCTGAGCGTGCGGGGGGCCGGGCCTGCCTGGCAGCCGAGGAGGCGTTGCTCTCGCATCCGCGCGGGGCGAATGCCGTCGTGCTCCGCATGGCGGGTATTTATGGCCCCGGACGAATTCCTAATCGCGAAGCGCTACAGCAGGGGCGAACCATACCTGCTCCCGCGGCCGGCTGGTTGAACTTGATCCATGTCGACGATGCGGCGTCGGTCGTGTTGGCCGCGGAAAAAGTCGCTCGAGGACCACGCTACTACCTAGTGTCAGACGGCCGCCCCGTAGCGCGGCGCGATTATTACCGACAATTGGCGCAATTGCTCGAGGCCCCGCCACCTCGCTTCATCGCGCCAGACGCGACCTTGCCCTCGGCGGTTCGGGCGGCGAGCGACAAACGGGTCAGCAATTCTCGACTGCGCAACGAACTTGGTGTGCATTTCGCCTTCCCTTCAT
The DNA here is from genome assembly GCA_036499395.1 of Pirellulales bacterium. Classification (NCBI taxonomy): domain Bacteria; kingdom Pseudomonadati; phylum Planctomycetota; class Planctomycetia; order Pirellulales; species Pirellulales bacterium. The sequence continues at coordinate 162,620 of DASYDW010000136.1, read as the reverse complement.
TTCGCGAAGGGCTCGCCGGCATCGTTGCGACCGGCTGACGGGGAAGTTCGCGCGGCTGCCGGACTTTTTTGCGTTCGTCGGCATCCTGGAGCTTTTCCGCCGGGCTGCTAAAATCTGGGGCAGTCCCTAGGCCTACCCGCCGGCTGTGCCTGGCGACAAAAGGATGAATCAACATGCTCGAACGGAAGCCCGTTTTCACCCACGTCATCGAGATGAACTACCAGGCCGGCCAGCGGCTGGGGTGCAATGTCTATCTCGTCTACGACGAATCGGAATGGATCCTGATCGACGTCGGTTTCGAGGATGCCGTCGACGAAATTGTCGAAATGATTCGGCAGCTCGATTTTCCCTTGTCGAACTGCAAAACCGTCATTGCCACCCACGCGGATGTGGATCATATCCAAGGGCTGGCCAAGATCAAGCAGTCGCTCAAGGCCACGGTGACCGGCCACCCTTTAGCGGCTAAGCCACTGGCCGAAGGGGATCCGATCAAGACCTTCGCCCGCATTGATGCCCAGGATATTCACCTGGAAATGCCGCCCGTGAAGCTTGACGTGTTGGTCGACGACGGAGATGTGATCACGGTCGGGAATCTCAAACTCGAGGTCTGGCACACGCCAGGTCATACCGACAGCCAACTGTCGTTCCGCATGGGCAATTTGCTCTTCAGTGGCGACAACATTTATCGCGATGGCTGCGTCGGCGCGATCGACGCGCATCATGGCAGCGACATCCAGGCATTCTTGCGTTCGCTGCAGCGAATCCGAGCCAGTGATGTCGAATGGCTGCTGCCGAGCCACGGTCCGATTTTCCGCAAGGATAATACGCTGCTCGATCGCACGATCGCACGGTTGGAAAGCTACCTGCACATGGCCGACTTCGGCACCTGTGCGGTTGACTGGCCACTGATGGACCAGTGGGACCGCGAGCTAGCCGAGGGAAAGACGCCGCTAAAAAATTCCGCGGCCGAATCCGCCGCCCGCCGGTAACTCATCGCAGCAAGCCAAAAGGACGTAGTCGCACAGAGGGGCGCCCGCAAAGTCAGCCCTGCTTCGCTCGTTTCTCCCCCACCTCGCGGACCCTACCGGCTTTAACGGATATTCCCTCAATGCCGGCTGTAAGGGGAGCCGATTCACTCCTTACAGGCCCAGGCTGATCTGCCGGCGCAAAGAGGCTTCTTCGATCAGGAGCCGGCCGGCGGTTCGAGTTGGGCGTTGGGGGGATTCATGATGATTCGTCGAGGAATGCTAGCGGGACTCTGCGCGCTGGGGCTGTGGTCCGCAACGGCCACCTCGGCCGATGCGCAAGAACAGGCCTTCGGTCGGCAGTGGGCTCGCAGCTACAACACCCAGGACTGGGACCGTTTCTACCACTACCCGTATCTGTGGTATCCGCAGAACTTTTGGAGCGCGGACTATTACCGCAGCTCGGAGAGCTTGTACTACCGCTATCCGCCAGAGATGCGGGTGCCGGTCTACAACAAGCGCTGGCACAACGAATTCCCCATGACCCGCAAGTACCACTGGGGAAATCACTTCATCCTCGATCAGTTCTAAGCGGGCGCATCGCTCCCGACGAAGCAATGGTGCCGCGGCTGGCGATCTTGCGCTCGAGCAGCCGCGGCGTTTCGATCCGGGACCGTCGAGCGGTACCTTAGGTACCGGCGCTTACGAGGAACTGGTACAGCGCTTCGCTCGCGGCCGTGAGTTCGTCGAGAGACAGCCATTCATCGGCCGTGTGCGCTTGTGCGATGGAACCTGGGCCGAACACGACGCTGGGGACACCGGCGCCGGCGATCGTGGCGGCGTCAGTTCCGAAAGGAACGCCGATCTCGGCGGCCTGTCCGCGCACACGCCGTGCGGCCTCGATCAATTGACCGGCGAGCACTTTGTTTGGGCCATCGGATAGCGAACGGCCTTCAAGGTAGGGACGCTCGTGCTCCAAGCTGGCACCAAGCTCGGTGCGATGCGTTACGTAATCGACCACTTGCCGGTAAGCGGTTTCACCATCTTCGCCCGGAATAATGCGGCGATCGATTTCGATCGTGGCCCGAGCGGGAACTGTGTTCACGCTCAGGCCGCCGCTGATTACACCGACGCTCAGGCTGGGGCGACCACAGAGCGGATGCGCAGCCGCCGATGCGGGCACATCACGGGCGTAGTTTTCCAACGCCGTCAGCACGCGGGCCATCTTGTAGATGGCGTTGTCTCCTAACTGTGGTTGCGAACTGTGCGCCGCGCGGCCGTGCGTGTGGCAGCGCCAGCGCACCGCCCCCTTGTGCGCCACCACGACGTCCAGGTTCGTCGGCTCGGCAATGATTGCCGCGTCAGGCGTGCGTGGAATGATCGAATCCTGGCCGGCCGAAGTCCATAGGCGCGTCAGAGCCTGAGCACCACTGTAGCCATGCTCTTCGTTGACCGTGCAGGCCATGATGACGGTCGGCCGCGAGCCCGGCTTTTCTTCGACGAGCCGGACGAGCGCGCCGAGCATGGCCGTCATGCCCCCTTTGATATCGCACGACCCGCGTCCGTAAATTCGTCCGTCGCGCACTGTGGGCTGCCAAGGGGGAATCGTCATCCCGTCGACGGGCACCGTGTCCTGGTGCGCTTCGAGCAAGATAACCTTGCCGCCATCGCCGGGAGCACGATCACCGTCGAAGCGAGCCACGATATTGTCGCGTTTCGGTTCGACTGTCTGCCGCACCCATGGCAGCGACAGCCGGTTGAAAAAAGCCTGCAGCCAGTCGGTCATTCGATATTCGAAGAACTCGGGTCCCGATACCGGACGTCCCATCGGATTGACGCTGGGCGTGGCGACCAACTGACTGAGCGTGTCGACGAGATCGAGAGGCATTGGTATGTGCTTTTTATTTCGCGCGGCGAAGTGGCCAAGTGGTGGATCGCGCCGGCGCAGTCGAGCGTATCGCCGCCAGCATCGCGGCTCATTCTACTGCCACGAGTGCTCGTACGGCAGCGGTTGCCGCCAGTAGCATTTGCCCAGAATGCAAAAACGCCAGATTTACCCGGGTGAACAGGGGTAAATTGGCTACACAGAACTTGCATCGGGTGTCACACCTGAGTAGTATTCTGTGAGTTCGACCCGTGTGAATCGTGCCGGTTTCCGGCCGATTTCGTGGGTCGAACTAATTCTCTGCCATGCTCGTGCTGAGACGTAATATTTTGGGGAGCCGATAAGAAAGTCCGCTGGGTGCCAATTCGTTAGATCTCGGCCGCGTGTACAGCCGGCGTCCGGACTTATGGTCCGGAACCAACGCTCGGATCACACAACCCGGGATCGAGGCCACCCCCATGTTGGAATGCGGGCTCTCGAAAACCGCGTCGCCACGGCATTGCGGTGGAGATTTTTTTTTCGCGAGAGTGCGCTCTGTGAGCAGCACTCGCCGAAGGCCAGTATCCTTCAAAGGCTGCTAATCAGCTTCAACGGATGCCGGCCTTTTTCTTTTCACTGGCTCAGATTGAACAGTGCCTCTCAGAGTGCGCTGAGGCAAACCGGGGGCGGTATACTGATGTAGTACCCCTCGGGAGGAGAGTCGCTTGACCACACTGTCACCGCAACTGGCCACCAAACGAGATCGGCTGTTGGATTTTATCCGCAGCTTTGAATCTTGTGCCGTTGCTTTCTCGGGCGGCGTCGATAGCACTGTGGTGGCCAAAGCCGCGCAATTGGCTTTAGGGGGCCGCGCTCTGGCCGTGACCGGTACGAGCGCTAGTCTTGCCTCGGGTGAACTCGACGAGGCGAAATCGCTCGCACAGTTGATCGGCATTCGTCACGAAGTCATAGCCACCGAGGAGTTCAAGGACCCGAATTACCTGGCGAATGCGTCCGATCGCTGCTACCACTGCAAAACCGAGCTGTACACGCAATTGTCCGGCGTCACTGAGCGGTTTCAGGTGGCGGTCGTGCTGAATGGAGCGAACCTGGACGATCGCGGCGATCACCGCCCCGGCATGGTCGCGGCTACCGAACACCAGGTTCGCAGCCCGCTGTTGGAATGCGAGCTTTCGAAGGACGAGGTCCGGCAATTGGCGGCCGATTGGAAGTTGCCGGTGTGGGACAAGCCGGCCAGTCCTTGCTTGAGCAGCCGCGTCGCGTATGGCGAAGAAGTTACGCCCGAGCGCGTGCGAATGATCGACGAGGCGGAAAGATTTTTGCGCTCTCTAGGCCTGCGCGAGCTACGGGTTCGCTATCACAAAGGGGACATGGCACGCCTCGAAGTGCCGCTCGAAGCGCTCGTGCGATTGGCGCAGCCGGAGATTCGCGAGCAATTGGTCGCCCAGTTGAAGCAGCTTGGCTTCAAATACGTGACGCTCGACTTGGAAGGATTCCGTTCCGGCAGCCTGAACCAGATATTGCCGGTCGAGAACCTGCGCGTGCTTCGCTAGCATCGCAATCGTAGGTGCTTTCTAGAACTGCTAAGAAAAAGAGCCCGCTAGCAATGCGCTCGTAGCCGGCTTAATGCCAGCGAAGGTCGCGCGACTGCAGGTTTGCGTGAATTAGCCCTGCGGAAATGCCGATGTTATCGACAACGTTTCTTCAGATTGCCCAATACGACATCGGCTTCCGAACGTGGTGCAAGCACTGCCGACATCCTTGGCGGCGATAGCCACTCCCTGGCTGCGCATTTGTTGCGCCCTCGTGCTGATCGCGTTATGCGGATGCACCACGGCACGCCTGCAGCGGAGAACGATCAATCAGGCCGGCACGCTTTCGGACATCCAGTATCAACTGGTGCTCGATAACCTGGCGATGTTCAGTTGCAACCCGGACTCGCTGGCCTGGCATGTGCGGGTCAACGGTGGATTGGTGCAGATTGCGGATCAAGGTTCGGGCTTCTTAGGCGCCAATCTGGGTGGGCCCGGTTACTTAGCGCCAAATCTCGGACTGCAGACCAACATCCTGCATCAATGGAACGTCGATCCGGTGATCGACGCCGACGACCTGCAGTTGTTGCAGCTTGCCTACCGCAAGGCGATCAATCCCTTCGACGCCGACGGCGCCCTCAAGCGCGAGGCGTACGACAACATCTGTGAGTACAGTTCCGGTTATCACATCGCACTGACGAAGGAAGTCGCCTCGGACATGCTTGCCACGATGAAGGAAGGCGCAGGCGAGGAGCGAAAGCTTCATCTGGAGCATATCGAGACCGATTTGGTAGAGTTGTACGCGCAAATCAATGAGCTTTCAGAGAAACCGCAGCGTTATGAAGCAGATGCCTTCGTACATGGACCGCACGGTCCCCCGTCAAAGCTCGAGTTTCTCAAGGAAGAAGTGATTCGCCTCACGGCCGAGGCCGGTGACGATTCAGTCGAACCGGTCGGCGCCTACTACCGGCCGGGGCGCAGCGTGGCCGTGATCGAACAAGCGCAAGACAAAATCGAGGCGCTCGTGAAGCTTATCGGCGAGGGCAAGGATGGTGAACCCAATCCTTATTCCATGCCCTGGATCATGCACGGCTGCAAGCAGGACGTACCCAAATGCGCCTGCCTGGTCGGACACTACCGTGGCTGCGGCTGCGATTGCTACGTCTGGATTACGCCTGAGAATATGAAAACTTTCCGCGACTTCGTGCTCATCGTCTTGAGCCTCGCCCCAGCCGAGGCGAGCGAGGGAACGACAGTCACGGGGCTGGGCGCGGCCAACAGCCCGAACTTCTAACGTCCGTCTTCGCAATCGTCCAGGAGATCAGGGGCGAGTGCGCATCGGCCCCGGCTATCGCATCCGCGTGCCAGGCGATAATCTTGCAGTGATTCATCGCCACGCCCTGCGCGGGAGTGCCGCTTTGCTCGTCAACGGAACCGAGATCGTCGACACGTTCGCCGAAGCGTTTCGCATGCGCTATGCGCGACTGGTGGTAACCGCGCACGACGAGCATTGGCTGCACGCGGCTGTCGCGGAATTCACCGGTTACGCTAGTTCGGTGATCGCCTGTGATGCCGAGGCGGGGGTCGAACGTTGGCTCAATCCAAGCGAGACGCCCGACGGCCGTCCCGGCGCCGCGGTGCTGGTGTTCGGTTTCTCGATAGAGGCTCTCGCCAAGGCCGTTCCCAATCGGACGGGGCAGTGCCTGATGACGTGTCCCACGTCGGCCGTGTTCGATGGCCTGCCTGGAGCCGAGGACCGCATTCCGCTTGGCAAACACATCCGTTTTTTTGGAGACGGGTTCCAGAAGAGCAAGTTGCTGCTTGGCCGGCGCTACTGGCGCATCCCGGTCATGGATGGCGAATTTCTCGTCGAGGATTCACTCGGTATCGAGAAGGGGGTGGCGGGCGGTAATCTGATCGTTCAAGGCGTCGACCTGCCGGCGGCCTTGGCCGCAGCGCGCCGCGCCGTCGATGCGCTCGCCGCGCTTGAGGGCGTCATCACTCCTTTTCCAGGCGGCATCGCTCGCAGCGGCAGCAAGGTCGGCTCGCGCTACAAGAAGCTGCTCGCTTCCACGGCCGACGCCTTTTGCCCAACGTTGCGCGGTCGCGTGACCACCGAGTTGCATCCGGGGGCGAATTGCGCCTACGAGCTGGTGATTGACGGCATCGACGAGTCAGCCATCGCCCAGGCCATGGCTGCGGGCATTCGCGCGGCAGCCGGCCCCGGCGTCATCGCGATCAACGCCGGAAACTACGGCGGCAAGCTCGGCAAGTTTCACTTTCGTCTGCACACGGTGCTTGCGGATCAGCAATAAGCGTATCACTCCGTGACCTTCACCATCAGCACGGTGCGGTCATCTTCCGGAGCCTGACCGCCGGTGAATTCTTCGAGCGCTTCACGCAAGGCGTCGATTAACTCGGCCGATGTCTTGCGCGGCTGATGCAAGACCTTGTCCAGCCCGTCAGTTCCGAATTGCATATTCGAGCTGTTTGATGCTTCGGTCACTCCGTCGGTATAGAACAACACGGTGTCGCCTACGGCCAGCTTCTGCGATGTTTCTGGGTAGGTCTCCCCAGCACTTATGCCCAGCGGTAGGCCGGCATTGTCGCCAAGCGGCTGGATCGTGCCATCGCTGCGACGCCAGCGCGGGGGATTGTGACCGGCCAGCGCGAAATTCAAGATGTGCGTCTGCGGATCGTAAATTCCGTAAAAGGCGGTCACGAAGGAGTCGTTCTCGACCGTATAGCGGGAAGTGAGCTGCGCATTGAGATAGCTCAACATCTCGCCCGGCGGCTGCGGTGGTCCGGGAAACGAATGCGCGATGCTGTGTGTGATCGCCATCATCACCGTGGCGGGCGTGCCATGTCCACTGGCGTCGGCCAGGAAGATGCCGAGCTTGCCGCCCGGGACCTCGAAAAAGTCGTAATAGTCCCCGCCGGCGCGTCGCGACGTTTGATAGTTTACCGCGAAATCGAGCGTCGGGACTTTCGGCATCGCGCGCGGCAATAGCGACCGTTGAATGTCAGCCACGATTTGCAACTCATGATCCACCGCTGCATAAGCGGCCTGCACCTGTTCCGATAACACCAGGTTGTGCGTGGCGCGACCGAACAGATTGCTCAACCACAGCATCTCAGGCAAACGCTCGTGGTCGAAAGCATCAGGATCGCGGCTCCCGGTAATGACCATGTTCAGCACGCGTCCCCCTTCGAAGTGCGGGATCACGAGCAACGATTTCATGTCCGCCAGATGCTCACCGGCTGGATCATTTGGATCGACCGCCGGGTTATTGATGATCCTCGCCTCGCCGGTATACAGCAGTTCTTGCAGCAAGCCGCGATCGTGGACCGGGAGGAGTTCGGCCTCTTTCCACGGGTTGATATGCCGGGGCCAGATGCTGGAGCGCGTAATCCGATAATGGGGTGGCTCGAGTCCCCGCCGGCTGATCGCCATCCAGCGATCCCCCGGCAGCAGCTTGCGCACTCGGGCTGCGTACGATTCCACCATCTTTTGTGGGTCCTTGGCGCCGCTCATCTCGCGCATCATGGCCACGACATATTCGAGCCGCTCCTGCCACGTTCCATGAGTCAGTTCGAAGATCGTTGCCATGCGAGACCCTTGCAAAAGCTCTTGGGCGCCGATACGTACGATGGAATCTGCCGCCGGGTGCCTGTAACCGTATCCAGCCGACAGGACATTGTACGCATCATGGACAGGGGCTTCACATCCGATGACCCGAGAAACTCAGCTCGATTTTGGTTTATCGGGCCAACTAACGATTCGCTGGCGATCAATTACTTGGCAGTGCGAAACTTCAACTGCGTAAATTCTCGCACCCGGTCCGTGATCGCTGGTTCGACCGGCAGGCGTTCCATTGAGCTGGCGCCGTAGAACCCAACGACACCTTCGGTTCGGTCGAGAACATATTGGGCGTCGGCCGGTTCAGCGATGGGCCCACCATGGCACAGCACGAGGATATCCCGGTTCACCCGTTTTGCGGCGTCGTGCATGGCTTGCACGCGCGCCACCGACTCGTCAAGCGTGAGCGCCGTCTGCGCGCCGATCGAGCCCTTGGTCGTCAGTCCCATGTGTGGAATTAGGATATCCGCGCCGGCCTTGGCCAGTGCCGCGGCTTCGTCGGGATTAAACGAGTACGGCGTGGTGAGCAGATTCAGCTCGCGCGCGGCGCGGATCATGTCCACTTCCAAGCCAAAGCCCATGCGGGTCTCTTCGAGATTAGCCCGGAATGTGCCATCGATCAGTCCGACCGTGGGAAAATTCTGCACGCCTGAGAAACCGGCGCGATCGACTTCGCGCAGGAAGAGTTTCATCACGCGAAACGGATCGGTGCCGCAGACGCCGGCCAGCACCGGCGTGTGCTCGACGATGGGCAATACTTCGCGCGCCATGTCCATCACGATGCCATTGGCGTCGCCGTAGGGCATCAAGCCCGAAAGCGAGCCGCGCCCGGCCATGCGAAAGCGGCCGGAATTATAGATCACCAGCAGGTCGATGCCTCCGGCCTCGGAAAGCTTGGCGCTCAGGCCTGTGCCGGCCCCGCCACCGATGATCGGCTTGCCGGCTGCGACCTTGGCGCGCAGTTTTTGCAGAATGTCGTCGCGCGAGTGGAGAGCCATGATTGCACCTTAGGTATGACGTCTCTTCGATAGCCGGTCTTTGCAGAGCTCGGACGAAGTTGATTGGTATGCAAGATCGGTCTCGTAGGCTGGTACGGAAATCAGGATCGATTCTGGCTGCGGAGTTTCATCATCGTGATCAAACGTGTGGCGGCTGCTTCGGCGAATTCAGGATCGTTGATGTGGTCGTCGAGCGAGACAACTTCGGTCGTGCCGGCATTGCGGCGGATGGCGTCGAAGAGTGTTGCACGTGCTGCTGGGTCATCGAATGGCTGTCCAGCCCGATCAATGGCCGAGACACCTTGCTCCGGCAGCATGATAACGGTCGGACCGCGGGCAGCGGCCGCTTTGCGACCAATGTCGGCGCCGATACGCTCGTTCTCTTCCGCTGTCGTGCGCATCAGCGTCACGTTGGCATTGTGCTGATAGAATTTCCGTCCAGAGAATCGCTCCGGCACCGTTTCGCGAGCGTGAAAGTTCGCCATGTCGGTCGCGCCAACCGAGATCACCTGCGGTACGCCGGCGCGACCTGCCGCAGTCAATCGATCAGGACCAGCTGTGAGCATTCCGCCGGCAAATTCATCGGCCAACTCAGTGGTTGTAATGTCAAGGACGCCAGCGATTAGGCCGTCGGCCACGAGTGATTCCATCGCTTGTCCGCCGGCGCCGGTGGCGTGAAACACCAGGACCTCGTATCCGGCAGCTTCTAGCACCTGGCGTGCTTTCTCAACGCAGGGCGTCGTAACGCCGAACATCGTGGCGGCCACGAGCGGTTTGTCATCGATGTTCTGCTTGGCCGCCGGCATGCAAACCATGCCGGCCATCGCGCGGGCCGCTTCATCGAGAATCGTGCGGCTGATCCGATTCAATCCTGAAATATCGACGACCGCGTTGAGCATCAAGATATCTTTGTCGCCGACGTAATGTCGCACCTGGCCTGAGGCCAACGTGCTGACGAGCAACTTAGGTACGCCGAGCGGTAGAACTCGCATCGCTGCCGAGCCGATCGTGCTGCCGGCCGATCCACCGATGGCCAGCACGCCTGTTATCTTTCCCGCTACATGATGTTCGCGCAGCAGCTTTGCCGCACTAACGGCCGCGGCTGCCACGGCCTGACCACGGTCGGCCTGGGCAACGATTTCTTCGAGCCGCGCGCCGCCCGCATGAAATAACTCTTCGCGAGAAATATCAGCGGCGCAGGCGGGCGAACCCAACGCCCCGGTGTCAACCAGAGTCACACGCGCTCCGCAGGCGCGCAGCCGCTGGCGGAGGAATTCCGCCTCGCGTCCCTTCGTGTCGAGCGTGGCGAGCAGGTAGACGCTCATGCGCTTTCAGTCCCGTCGGCGCCGCGCTTGCGGCAATTCGGCGGATTAATAGCGGGCCAGGTTCTTGTCGCCGACGTCGGGATTCACAGCCCGCACGATCTCTTGCGCTCGCTGCGACATCATCCGCAGTTCGCTACCGATGGCGATGAATTGCATGCCTTGCTTGGCGCGGGCCAAGGCGGCGTCCGATTCCATCGTGTGCATGCCGGTCGGCGTGCCGGTCTTCTTGCCGATATCCACGACGCGTTGCAGCATCGCCTCGAATTCCTGATCCGTGGCTTCCTTCCCGTCCGGCGAGCGCATGTTTGCCCGCAGGTCGACCGGTCCGACAAAGATGGCGTCGACGCCGGGCAGTGAGTAGATCTTCTCGGCGTTGGCGACGCCGGTGGGACTCTCGGTTTGCAGCACGACCAGAATCTCGTCATTCGCCTTGGCGTAATACTCGGCCGACGTAGCATCGAAATTTAGGCTGTGCATGCCGCCGCCGAGGCTGCGATTGCCAACCGGAGGGTACTTGGCGGCGCGAATCGCGATCTGCGCCTGTTCGACCGTGTCGACCATCGGTACCACGATGCCCCAGGCGCCGCCGTCCAGCACGCGTTTGATGTAGTCGTGATTCCCCTTGGGAACGCGCGCGAGCGGAATGCACCCGGCGTCGGCAATTGCGGCAAAGATCATCGCCGCCTGAGACCAATCGATCGGCGAGTGTTCCAGATCAAGCGTCAGCCAATCAAAGCCCATCCGCGCCAAAATGCGCGTGGCGTACAGGTCTCCGAGCGATAGCCAGGTACCGAACGAGGGCTTTCCCTCGCGCAGCTTTCGTTTGGCGATATTGGTTCTCATATCTCGTTTCGCAGTTGAGGAAATTGAGGGAGGCGGTTCAGCCCCTGGTCGGCGCAGCAAGGCTAGAATAGACTTCTCGTGGCCGGTTGGGAATTGCTTTCTCGAGGCCGTGGACCCATGACTTGCGGGAAGCCCGGATGTCAGATTTCGTAACTGTCGCCAAGGTGGGATCGATCCCCACAGGGCGCGGCGACACATTTACCGTCGACGGGCGCCTGGTGGCCCTCTTCAATACCGGCGAAGGCTATGAGGCGATCGACGACCTTTGCCCGCATATGGGAGCATCGCTTGGGGCAGGGCAAGTGCATCAGGGCATCGTGACTTGCCCCTGGCACGCGTGGCGCTTCAATGTTTGCACGGGCGTCTGGTGCGACAATCCGAAGGTCAAGATCGACCGTTTCGAGGTGCGCGTCGTAGGCGACGAAATCCAAGTGCGCATCCCCTAAGCGTCTGTCACAAATAATCGTCGTTGCGAATCGAGCACATCATGGCCAACGCGCCGGAAGTCGATATCGCCGCGATCCGGCAAGCCGCCGCACGAATTGCCTGCCTTGTCCATCGCACGCCAGTCATGCGCTCGAAATATTTCGACGCGCAAAGTGGCGCGACGGTGTTCTTCAAATGCGAGAATTTTCAAAGAGTCGGCGCCTTTAAGTTTCGCGGCGCGACGAACGCTGTTCTGTCGCTGGCCGACGAAGAAGCCCGACGGGGTGTGGTCACGCACTCCTCGGGTAATCACGCGCAGGCCCTGGCCTTGGCTGCCCAGATGCGGAGCATTCCGGCCACGATCGTGATGCCCGTCGGCGCGCCAGCGGTGAAGCGCGACGCGGTGGCGGGCTACGGCGCAACGATCGTCGAATGCGAACCGACAGTTCAGGCTCGTGAAGAAACCGCGGCCGCCGTGGTCGAGCAGAGCGGAGCGGTTTTCATCCATCCTTACAACGATCCTCGCATCATCGCCGGTCAGGGAACTGCGGCCCTCGAACTAGTGGCTGAGATTCCCAACTTGGACATGATCCTGGCGCCGGTTGGCGGCGGCGGACTGTTAAGTGGTACAGCAATCGCCGGCAAGGAGCTTGTCCCTGGACTACAGGTTGTGGGAGCCGAGCCCGCTGGCGCCGACGATGCGCAACGGTCACTGGCTGCGGGACGTATTCTGCCTAGCGACCATCCGCACACGATTGCCGATGGATTGCGAACCTCGCTGGGCGAATTGACCTTCGACATCATTCGCCGACAGGTCGACGAGATCATCACCGTTGACGATGCCGCCACGATGCACGCCATGCGCCAGGTTTGGGAGCGGATGAAAATCGTGATCGAGCCTTCGGCTGCGGTGCCGGTTGCCGTGCTGCTGGAAAACGCTTCCCGCTTTGCCGGTCGTCGTGTAGGGATCATTCTCAGCGGCGGCAATGTGGATTTGGCGGCGATCGATTGGACCTGAAACGGGCCAACATCCATGACCAATCGTGGAAATGAACTTGTTCAAGCTCAACCGGCTTCAGGTATTGCGCAGAAACTGGCGGCCGACGGATATGCGATCGTTGAGGAATGTCTCGATTCCGAGGTTACATCCTGGCTCATAAAGGCTGTCGAGTCTTGCGAACGATTGGCAACGAATCGCGCAATTCGGCGACGAAATGAGGTATTCGCCGTTCGAAACCTGCTGGATGTCGTGCCAGAGGTCGCAGATATTTTTTTGCTGCCGCGGGTTCGCGAGTTGCTTCGCGAGGTCGTTGGTCCTCGGCCGTTCTTGACTAAGGCGATCTTGTTCGACAAGACTTCCTCGGCCAATTGGCATGTAAACTGGCATCAGGATCTATCGATAGCCGGAAAGCAACGGGCCGATATGCCGAACTGGACCGGCTGGTCAACCAAAGCGGAGGTGCCACACGTTCAGCCGCCGGCCGAGGTTTTGGAGGGAATGGTCACGGTGCGGTTGCACCTCGATCCCTGCAAAGAGAATTGCGGTGCCCTCAAGGTAATCCCCGGCTCACATCGCGAAGGGCGGCTTTCAGTTGCTCAAGTCGCGCAGCTCGTGAAAGATACGTCTTTTGTCACATGCAGTGTCTGCGCGGGTGCAGCCGTCATAATGAAACCGTTGCTGTTGCACGCCTCGTCACCGGCACGCAATGCCGCACATCGGCGGGTGTTGCATCTGGAATTCGCTCCTAACACGTTGCCGGCGCCACTCGAATGGGTTTACGGAAGCATTCAGCTCGATCCGTAAAACTGCCCTGTCAACCATGTCCGAACAAGCGTCAAAAATCATCACGCTGCTGACCGATTTCGGGACGGGCAGCCCTTACGTCGCCCAGATGAAGGGTGTGATCCTCTCACGGAATCCTCACGCGACGATCGTGGATGTCACACACGCGATACCGCCCCAAAATATCAGCGCCGGGGCCTGGGTGTTGGCCGAGGTGGCTCATAGTTTTCCCCCCGGCTCGATTCACGTAGCCGTGGTCGATCCGGGCGTGGGAGGCGAGCGAGCCATCGTTTACGCCGAGATTGCCGGGCGGCATTACATCGCCCCCGATAACGGGTTGCTCGGTCGCTTGGCGGCGCGCACCGCTCCCTCTAGAATACTTACCTTAACCGAACCTAGATTCTGGCAGGAGCGTGTATCCGCCACGTTTCACGGACGAGATATCATGGCTCCGGTTGCTGCGAGGTTGAGCCTGGGGCTCGACGCTAAGGAATTGGGGGCGCTGCGGCAGGGGCTCGTAGAACTCCCGGAACCGGAGGTGCGGATCTTGCCCAATAAGATCGAAGGACAAGTGCGATCGATCGATTCGTTCGGCAACCTGGTGACCGACATCACGAGCGATATGCTCGCCGGCGCCCCGACTGATGAACGAACGCTGATCCACTGCGACGAACATGAAACCCAGGGCATTTTTCGCACCTACAGCGATCAGCCCGAGATGACCCTGATGGCCCTGGTCGGTTCGAGCGGCTATTTGGAACTGGCCATTGTGGGAGATAGCGCCGCGCTGATGCTGGGCGTCGGCGTCGGCACCCCGGTAACGATTAAATGGTAGAGCCAGTCGCTCCTCGCTCACTTCTTACGTCTGTTGGCGATTTGTCCTCTCAAAACCAGCCCCCCTCGGCAGAATCGCTCGCCGACTGGGACCGCCAGCATGTGTGGCATGCGTTCACGCAGATGGCCGAGTACGAGCCGCTGCTGATCGAACGCGCTTTCGGCTGTAAGTTGGTCGACAGCGAAGGCCGCGAATACATCGACGGCGTCAGCAGCCTATGGTGCAACGTCCATGGGCATTGCCATCCGCATATTAATGCGGCGATCAGCGAGCAACTCGCCAAAGTCGCGCATACAACGCTCCTCGGTGCGTCGAATTCGACGACCATTCGGCTCGCCCGCCGCCTAGTCGAACTGTCGCCCGCCGGCTTGAATCACGTGTTCTTTTCCAGCGACGGCTCGTCGAGCGTCGAAGTTGCGCTAAAGATGGCGTTTCAGTACTGGCAGCAGCGCGAGGATCCTCGTCCACGCAAGACTCGCTATGTTGCTTTGTCCGATGCCTATCATGGCGACACGCTCGGAAGCGTTAGCGTTGGGGGCGTGGAACGATTTCACTCGATGTTCCGGCCGCTATTGTTCGACTGTCTGCGCGTGCCGGCGCCGGTGACCTTTCGGGCGCAAGTACAAGTGCCGCGAGATGAGTTTGGCCAACATTACTTGGATGCGGTCGAAAGATTGCTGGCCGAGCGGCACGAGGAAATCGCAGCGCTCGTGATCGAACCGCTCGTTCAAGCGGCAGCGGGCATGATCATCCATCCGCCGGGCTATCTACGCGGAATTCGCGAGCTAACGCGCCGCTATGACGTGCTGCTGATTGCCGACGAAGTGGCCGTCGGCTTCGGACGCACGGGGCAAATGTTCGCCTGCGAGCACGAGGATGTTTCGCCGGATTTTCTCTGCCTCGGCAAGGGACTGACCGGCGGATACCTTCCCATGGCCGCGACACTGGCAACGGACGACGTGTGGCGCGCGTTCTTGGGACCAAACGCAGCGGGGCGGCAGTTCTTTCACGGTCATACGTTCAGCGGCAACCCCCTGTCAGCTGCCGCGGCTTTGGCATCGCTCGAGGTTTTCGATCATGAGCAAGTGCTGGACAAACTGCCGGCGAAGATCGACCGCCTGGCCGAGCACCTCGCGCGAATTAGCCGTCATCCGCACGTCGGCGACATACGGCAATGTGGCCTGATCGCGGGTATCGAGCTGGTCGAAGATCGCGGCACGAACCGGCCCTTTCCTTGGAACGAACAGCGGGGGCGCGAGATCTGTCGCCTAGCCCGCGAGCAGGGCGTGCTATTGCGGCCGCTGGGAGATATCGTTGTGGTCATGCCGCCGCTGGCGATTTCGTTTGCCGAACTCGACGAAATTTGCGGCGCTGTCGAACATGGCATCGAGATTGCGACTGGCGCACGCTAGGCAAGTTTCGCTACTGCGCGGCAGACTTGCTGCCATGCGGCGAACCGGCAATCGGCTGGCCATCGGCCAACGGGCGGCCGGCGACGCTGAATCCCATTTCGTGCAGCTGCTTTCGAATTTCGCGAAACGCGGGAAAGCTGTCGTCGTAGGTCCATAGCGTCACCGTGGTGCGCTTGGGTTCGTGACCGGCTAGTGCGCTAAAAAAGGCTGATTGCTTGATCAGGGCCTCTTCCGCCGTCTCGCCAAGGTCGTCCGCCATCGGCATCAATACGAACTGCCGCAATTGGGCATAGCTGCCCGAATGGCCGGACTCGGGCGAAATGTCGACCCGTTCGACGATGTATTTCAAGCGAAAACCATCGACCGGTCCGACCATGTCCGAGAATTCACGCTCGTCGCGCAAGCGATCAACCTGCTCGTGCGCCCGGCGTTTGAATTTTTCCAAAAGCGCTTCGAGTGGGATGGGGGCGATCAATCCTCGCTTCAACTGGAAATGCACTTCCTTGCCGTAAACAATCTGACTGATCGGCGTGGGATAACTATGGATTTCAATCGTGGGTGCCGGCGAGGTATCGACCTCCTGCTTTAATCGCGAGATTTGCGTCAGCTTGTTCTCGGCCATAGCCAACGAGCGTTCGAGATCGAATTGCTCGCGTGATTTACCGTCGAGCGCATTGCGCTGTTCGTCCAAATCGCGTTGACGTTGCGCCACGACTTGTGCCAGCACGGCACGCTCTTGATAGCGCGCCGCGGTGGACACGGAGACGTTTTGAATTTCGGCGTTCAGGTCCATCACGTCTTGCTCGAGCGCGGCCATCGACGCCTCGGTCTCCTTGAGCGCCTCGACGGCCTTTTCTTTCGAGAGCAGATTCGGTGACAGTAGCGAGGGAAGATTCTTGATCCGCGTGCTGGCGATAACCACCAGGATGATAAGAATGCCGACGATGTTAGCGACGACATCCAAAAAGGAGTCGTTACCGAAGGCTTCTTCTTGATCGCGCGCCGGACGTGCCATGTCAGGACAATGCTGGCTGTTGCAATATTGGTTCTAAACCGCCGCCAAGGAATTCGCAGCCCGTTACCAGGGGCCCACTTTGCGTTTCGGCCGTGCCACTTGTGCCGGGGCTTTGGTCGCGGGCTTCACTTCGATGCCGCTATCGGATAGCAGAGTCTGCAGATCCTTGTAACGCCCTTCGGCTCCCGGTGCGACGTCAACCGCCAACTGCGGCCGCCAATACATGCCGCGCCCAGCCGAGCCCCACGTTTCCACGCGTTTCCAAACGGACGAAACCAGGTCTTCGACGGAATCTTCCGTGTACTTATCCAGGGGTATCTCGTACGGCTGCGCGGGATTATCGTCGTTCGGCAAAACCAATCGGTCGGCGCGACACTCGACACGTACAGGACGCGTGATCGGCACGGCGTGCCGGGCCTCTTCGGGCAAGCTCCAGTTCTTACCGCGGCGATCGGCCATGCTGTTCGTGGCCGTCTGCTCTGTCGCGCCAAATTGCGCGCTCGGAATGCTGGGCATGGCGCCCATCGGGCTCGACTGACCGCCGGCGCTATTAGCCGAGACCAAACCGGCCTGGCCACCGGGGTTGCCCGGCTGTCCAGCGCCACCTCCTGCGCTTTGTTGTGCGCCGGGTTGCATACCTAGCTTTCCGGGCCCTTGTTGTCCGGGACGCCCCTGTGCGTATTTCTTGCTGTAACCTTGACCGGCTGGTCCCTGCTGACCGCCGGCTTGCTCTGAGCCATCGGCCTGGCCGGATTCTTGTCCACCTGGAGGGCCGGAGCTGCCCGATTCTCCACCTGAAGTGGCGCCGGAAGCGGCACCATTAGCATTAGCGCCGCTGGCTCCTCCGGACATCGCGGATGATTTCGCGCCGTTGGTGGCAACGCCCGAGCTTGCGCCCCCGGGAACCGTGCCCTTTTGATCACCAGACCCTTGTGCCGTGGTAGCGCCGAGTTCGGTGACGGCGCCCGAGCCGAATGTGCTGCTGCCGAAACCACCGATCGGATCGCCAGGTTTGCCGCCGGCCGCTGCAGTACTGGGAACCGAAGGGTCGCCATTGGCCCCGCTTGGAAGCGGATACGACGTCGGCGTTTGAGCGCCAGTGCCAGAACCAGTACCAGAAAGTGAGTCACCACCACCCGCGGGCATCCCGAGTTCCGGACCGTTTGCTGTGCCCCCGGCAAACGAGCTACCCGCGTTTAAAGCGGCTCCAGGCCCCGTACCGCTGGCCAGCATATTTGCTCCAGCGCCGCTGACAGGATTCTGGCCGCCGGCCAGCATGTTCGTTCCCGCGCCATTTCCGCCGGGATTTATGCCGCCGGCCTGCGTGCCGTATCCCGTGCCTGGCGCTACGCCTCCTGGCAATGTTCCCCCCGGCGCGCCCGCGGTGTAGCCATTGCCTGAACCGCCGACGACGCTGGCGCCGATTGGCGCACTGGCCGCTGCTCCGTAGACGCTTGCCAGATCTTGCTCGCTGTTGCCAGATCCTGTGGAGTCTGAATCGCCGCCCCGACCACTGGTGTTGCTGGCGTAGCGCCCGGCGCCGGAACCGCGACCTGAGCCGCCGCCTGAATTGCCGCGCCCGCCGGTGCCCTGCGCGGCATAACCGCCACCACCACCGCCGCGATGACCGCCGCCGTGTCGTCCGCTCCAGGCACTGCGCGAGGGAGTCGAACTACCTTCACCGGGCCCGCTATCTTGCACGATGCCACCTGACGGCGATGCGCGATACCATTGTTGCGATTTCTTGTCGTTGAAAGCGCGGGGGGCGGCGCGGGCCAATGCCTGTTGCCGCAAGCGCGCCTCGTCAACTGCCAAGCGCATGGCTTCGACCATGGCCGGTTGTGGCGCGCGGAATTCGAGCTTCCAGTCCTGATCGATCAATTCGTAGCCGAATTCCGATCCCCACGAGGTCATTCCCTCGCGCGCCTGGTAGTAGGCTTCGACGCCATCAGGGCGCACCAGCAACAGCGGATAAGGCTCGCCGGCATCCTCGCTATTGCGATTCTCGTAACTAGTCAGGTATTCGCGCGCTGCGCGCAGACCTGCCGCTAGGGGATTTCCGGGGCCCATTGGTCCGGCAAAATCGAAGGGACTTAGCTCGATATTCTCCGGCTGCAAAATAATGCGGTCGGCCGTGCATTCGATGTACAGAGGGCGCCGGAGGGTCTGGCTTGGCCCCTCATAAGGGACGACCGCATACGAAGGGCGGCGCGAATCGGCCTCGAGTCGCGCTTTTTCCAAGTCTCGTTCGGCGGCATCGGCCAGTTCCGAAACGCGTTTGGTTTCGGCACGCAATTGCTCTAGCTGCTCGCCGGAGCCGAGTTCTTTAGCTTCGGCCGATTTGGCGACTTCGAGGTCGGCCAATTGCTTGCGCAAGCGGCGCGAGTGCTCTTCGATATGGCTCAGCTCGAGACGACGGTCCTGTAGTTGTGCCCGGGTTTGCTCGCGCGAGCTCGCCAGATGTTTGGCGCGCCACTCGAGCGTTTCCCGCTCGGACTCGATCTCTTCCACTTCGCTGGCATTTTGTGGCGGCTCGTCGGCGTTCTTTTGCTGGGCGGTGCGAACAACGCAGATCAATACAATGATCAGGGCACCCAATGTGCAGAGCATCACGTCGAGAAACGTGAAGAGCGAGAAGGCGGCGGATTGCCTAGGAGAGCGACGGCTCATGCAGTCTTGTTGCCTGGAAGAGGTCCTTCCGCCCTAACGATGCTTAACATGCCGTCTCGACTTCGACCGGTAGCGCCAGCTTGGCGCGCAACTCCGGCGCATACGCCATCAATCGCGCACGCCCGCACCAAGACGAATGCGCGCGCTGCCCAAGAACACAGACTCTCGTCGACGAGTTGCCCGTCGATAAAATCGACGCAATCGGCAAAGTGAATGTAGAAAAACCCGGGACAGCGTGCCGCTGGCACCCAAAAAATAAGGGGCTTACCGTACTGACTAACGACTCAAGCGCCAAGCACAGTTGGAAAGCGGCGCTTTGGGCGAAGCGGCGAAGCTAGCAGCGCTCCCGGCGCCGTGGATGTCGCGAATGCCATCTCCACATGCCGCATTCGTTGTCGGCATTGAACTCGGTAGGAATGGGGAAGCCGCGGATGTTTGCCGAGGTGAGTGAGTCTGCGCACGGGTGCGAAATGGCGTGAGCTGCTGCCTTCGAGAACTGGAGCGCGCACAGACGGCGTCAAGCTGCCAGCAATGCATCGTTGCAAACAGCATCAAAGTCCTGCCATCCGCATGCCGATATCGTTGTGCGTCCCTTTGAGCGGTTTCCAAATGTCGCTGATCGTCGTCGCGGGCGATAAAACCACTCAAAGAGGTCGAAGCTCGCGCACCAATGCAATGCGAGCCACGTAGAACAACCAATCACTCCGAGGACGCGTCGTCGCACCCCCCACCCCCGACGATGCAAACATAGACGCGTCTTCCCAGGAGGGTACGCTCTGGTGTTGATCGGAAACGGTCCGCCAGAGCGTTTTTTATTGCGCGGCAAATCGGTGCGGAACTCATCGCGCCGGAAAACGCAGCATGTCCGAGCGGTTCGCCTCGATCCGCTCGGACATTTCGAACTACTGAATGCCGCTCTGGCAAGTGAGGTCCGTGCTACCAGTGATGGTGCCCGTGACCGTAATGGCCATATCCCGGGCGACCATAGTATCCGCCGTAGTACGCTCCGTAAGGGGCCGGATATCCGTACCGCGGAGCACCATAGGGAACGCCACCATAAAAATATGGCTGCGGCGCTACAGGTGCGGGATACGCGTAAGGCGCGGCATATCCGTACGGCGCGACGCCTGGGTATCCGCCGCTATACCCAAAGTTGTATCCCGGGGTTCCGATCGAGAAATTGAAATAACCCGGCGCGGCTTGGACGACACGGGGATCCGCCAACCCCGTCGCTACCACCAAGACTCCCACGACCATCATGGCCATCAGTGCGCGTCTCATGTCCTTGCTCCTTACTCCATGCCCACTCTGCGGGTAAATGAAAAGCGGACTTAGTGGGCCCCGATCCGCATTCCATTAGCAGGTTAAGGATGCAGGTGCCGTGCCGGATCAAACAAGTCGCACGCGGAATGCGCGCAAGTCCAATGCCTGCTTCTCATACGAGTGCCGAGGAGAAGTGTCGGCACGCGGAAGCCGTGCAGTTTCCTGTCGCAAACCCGCGACAGATTCACTCGAACTGACGACGTCCAACTTTGCTCGTTCGATGCGTCGACTGCGCGTTCGCCTGCGAGATCTTCGGAGCAACTTTTCAGTAGGACGAGCGCGCGTGAGCGATTAGCTTACGTGCATGCAAAACCCTGAGCCCATAACGAGCACGCGCGATGCTGAAATGCCGACCACGAAGCAAGGGCGATTGCTGCGCTTGGCGGTCGCAACGGTTTGGCTGGCTGTGGGGCTGCTGGTGACGCTTCTGCTGGTGGAGTGGCGGATGCGAATCCTGCATCCAAGTTGGCTAGCGTTCATAGCCTTGCTTCTGATTGCCGCGGGCGCCGCCGCGGGAGCCGTAGGACTTGCCATCTGGGAATTGATTCGCGCGAAGCGCCGATCGGCAACTTTCTTGTGGGCAACCGCGGCATTGTTTCCGCTTTGGCTCTTCGCGATGCCGTTCATGGCGGCTCGCCGCCAATGGGACGAACGTCAGGCCCCTCATGGCGCCGCTGGGCAAATCGTGATCGTGGCCGCTGCCAGTCTCATGGAAGGGCAAGCTGCCTACATCTTTCCGCAACACCTGGAGACCGAACGACTGGTCATGTTCTATCGCGACGTCTCGCGGCCCGATGCGGACGCCGCGGCGATGGATCAGCACGTGGCCGAGCTCGAAAAGAAGATTGGACACGCGTTGCGCGGCAAAGTGCATTGGGTGCGAGGGTCGTTACTCGGCCAAAACAAGTGCTCGTTTTTGGGGCTCGCGTTGGGGAGCACAGCCAGTCCGTCGGATTGGGCCAGAACCGAGGGGAACTTGGACCGGCACGAGCTGGCGCATGCTGTAATCACTCAGCAGCGTCCTGTTACCGCCGACCCACCCATGTTGCTGCACGAAGGTTGGGCCGAGTCGCAGTCGGGATTTAGTTCTGCGGAACTCGCCGCAAGGGCGTTTCAAGCACGAGAATTGAATCCTGGCCTGACCGTCGCCGACTTACTTGGTCCCGATTACTACTATCGTCCGCTTGGCGAAGTTTACACGTATGGCGGCGCGCTGGCCGATTTTCTGATTCGACGCTTCGGAGTCGCGCGCTTCGTCGAGCTCTATAACCGCTGTCAACTGCGGACAGCAGGCGAAGATTTTGAAGCGTTCCTCGGCTCCCCGCTCGCCGAGATCGAAGCACAATTTTGGGCCGACGTTGCCGAGACTCGTGGTTCTTGATTGCGCCATGGATTACCACGAGGATTCCGGCGCCAGCAGCTCAGCCGCGATACGTGGCAAAGCAGCGCGGCGTTTCCCACAGGTGCGCTTCCACGATCGGGAACCCTTGCGCGGCGGTGAATTCGTAGATCAGTTTGGCGATGTTCTCGGCCGTGGGATTCTCGTCGAGCAAAAAGACCGGCTCGCCCGTCTCGCGCATGAGCGGAACGAACGGATCATTGCGGTGCAACAGCATGCGATGATCCAGGTGGTCGTCGATCCACTGACTGACCACCCGCTTGATATCCGAGAAGTCGAGTAGCATTCCCCGGTCGTCGAGCGATTCCCCCTCGAGCACGATGACTGCACGGCCGTTATGCCCGTGCAGGTGGCGGCACTTGCCGTTGTAATTCAACAGACGATGGCCATAGCAGAAGTCGATTTCGCGCGTCACTCGAAACATGCGTCTGTCAGCCGTCCTCGACGGGCAGCCCCTGAGTCAGGTGGTAAGGCAAAGTATGAGCGGCGTTGATTCGGCAGCGTTAATCAGTTCCCGCAGTATCAGCGTATTGCGTCGGATCCGGAAGGTCGGCGTCACGAAATGCATGCTGTCGCTCGGCGCACTTGTTACAGCGACCGCAGTGCAAACCATTTTCGGGAGCAATGCACGAAAAGGTTAGTTCCAACGGGACGTTGTGTCCCATCTTCATAACCTGGCGTTTGGCCATGGCACCAAAGGGCCGTTCGATGTGCAAATCACCAAGAGTCGCCTGATTCAACACCGCTTCGTAGGCCGCGAAGAATTCATCCGTCGCATCCGGAAAAGGATTCGACGCCAATGGGGCAAGCGCCAGTCGCTTCACTCCGCGCAACTGGCACCACAGCACGGCCTTGATCAGCAGCAGCGCATTTCGCCCCGGCAGATAAACTGCCTCGTCGGGCGTTTCCGCATCCGGCACAGCCGTGCCAGTGGTGCTCCAATGCGCCCCATACACGTCACCGAGTGGGAGGTCCAAGACAACCAAGGGAGCCAGGGTCGGTTGGGCAATGGCCTGCAAAAAGAGCCGCAGCCAAGCTAGCTCGGTCTCCTCCCAGGCCAGATGCGAGCGGACGTAAAAAGGCTGGACCGAATGCCCGGTCGCGAGCAGATGGGCAACCAGGATCGAACTATCAAGGCCGCCGCTGACCAGCACGCCAATATCCGCAGGTGCTTGTGGGCCGGCCATGGAAACAGTTGATCCTTTATCGCAAAGAGAAACGATGCTGGCTGGCGGTCATTGTAGGTGTCGCCGCTGGCGGGTCGAGCCAGCTCTCGCGGGCGTGGTCGGCCATGCTACCAGTTCGACAGGTCTTTGCCCGAGACCCTGCTTCAGAAAATTCGCACGCGGACTTGACCTTGTGGCTGCCAAACCAGGCCGGTACACTTCGCCGCCTGTTTTCCTATCTCGTTAGTTTTTGCGTCCTTTCTGCGCGATCAGCGGTTCCGTTTATCTCCGAGCAGTTTCCCCAAGAGTGGTCGCGGCGACCCTGCACGTAGGTGACCCGGCCGACGTTTAGGCCCGGTAACTGTGGCGGATTTAACGTGATCGATCCCCGGTTCGGATGGGCTGGGAGATCGAAAAGGTTCGGTTGTAGCGATATCCCGGTACCGAAGGTCAGGGGCGCGGCCCTGAACCGGGTGGTTTCCGGCAATTTGTAAGCAGTCGAGAGAGCGTTTTTTGTTGAATCGAATTCTGGGGTTCTTAGAATGGACTAAGTGCCCCAGTTTCCCTAATCCCATCAGCCCTAGGTGGTTGCATGAGACGAGTGATCCTGGGTGCCCTGGCTGGCGCTGCTCTGGTTTACGCCGCTGTGGCGGGAGGAAACGAGAGCGGCCGTGCCTGGGCGCAGCGCGCGACGGTTTCGCCCGAGGTTTCAACCGGACTGATCACGCATCCCGTTCAAATGGCCGACGGCCGTCAGATGCTGACGATCGTCGATCCGCGGACGCAGGTGCTGGGTTACTATCAACTCGATCCGGTCAAAGGCGAGATCGTTCTCAAGGGAATACGGAACATTCACTGGGACCTGCAGATCGAGGAGTACAACGGCGTTAGCCCGTTGCCCTCGGAAGTACGGTCGCTGGTGGACCAGAGATAATCGTCCGCCCAAACGCGCAAGCGTCCGGCGGATCGAGTCCGTTTGCAGACAGCAAATGGACACAACCGCTTGAGGGGGACGCATGAGCAAGTTTGTTACTTTGGCCGAGGCGGCCCAACAACTGGGTGTCAGCGAAGAAGAGGTCAACGAATTGCGCCTACGCGGTGACCTGTACGGGTACCGCGACGGAACAAGCTGGAAATTCAAACCCGAGGACATCGATCGAGTCGCCGAAAAGCGATCTGGTGGCGCCGTCAGCAGCGATCTTTCGGGCGAGTTCATCATGGGTGACTCGCAAGAGATCAGCGACGCACCGATCGACCTGGTCATCGACCCGGACGACATCGACGATTCCTCCGACGAAGTAGTTTTGCTCAGCGAGTTCGAACTGGGAGAGTCGGGACCGAGTGCATCGGCGACGATCATCGGCAAGCCGGGCTTGCCGCTGTCGAGTGCCGAAAGCGACGTCAAGCTTCGCTCGCTGGATGATGATATTGCGGGTGCGTCGAACACGATGATCGGGCGGCCGGGTTCTCCGCTTCGTCCGAATGAGAGTGCGATAAAGCTCGAGGCCGTCGGAGGAGAAGAGCCCAGCGCGTCCAATACGATGATCGGAACTCCCGGGCAACCGCTCGGGCCCGCCGAGAGCGCAGTTCGCCTGCAATCCGTCGGTCCTGAGTTGGAAAGTCCGTCGAGCACGATCATCGGAAAGCCTGGCCAACCACCGTCGGCCGATGAAAGTGTCATCAAACTCAGCGCGTTCGAGGACAATGATTTTGACCTGGGAACATTTCCGACGAGTCCTCCTGCCGGGAGTGGCGTGGTACCGCCCCCGAAGGCTGGCAGCTCGACAGTGTTCGCCGGCGAGGCAATTCCGGATCCCGTTATCGACTCGGGAATTACCCTGGGCGATGAGCATTCGGACGATGATTTCGTACTAGGAGGACCTGGCAGCGACATTACGATTAGCCCGGGCGACAGCGGCATTTCGCTGGTCGATCCGGCCGACAGCGGATTGTCGCTCGATGCTCCGATCGAGCTGAGGTCCGATGGCGGCGAAGCGTCGTTCGAAATGTCCGAATCAGGTGAAGACCTCAGCGGCGTCACGGAATTCGATTCCGACGAGGTCATGGAGCTGAAAACAAGTGACGAGTTCCTTTTGACGCCGATGGCGCCCGAGGGAGAAGAAGCGTCTGAAGATAGTGGTTCACAAGTTATCGCGATCGATTCCGGTTCCCCTTTCGAAGGTTCGGATTCGAGCATGTTCGCCGCGGCCGATGGGGCCATGTCGACGATGCTCGAAGAAGACGTCGGTGGGGGCCCGTCGCTGGCCGAGGGTGGACTTGGCGGCGGTGGAGCTTCGCCGGCATTCGCGGCGTCCGGTGCGCAGGTGCAATCCTTCGGTGTGGAAACGCCTTATCCCGTGTGGGTGGTGCTGCTGATGGGATTCTGCCTGCTGTTTTTGGCGCTGTGCGGGATGATGATGTACGACCTGATGAGAAACATGTGGAGCTGGAACGCTCCCTATTCGGTCAATAGCACGATCATGGATGCCATCATGGGATTGTTCGGTTAGCAGTCGCGCCGGCAAGAAACGCTCGGCGCTCGAAAGCACCGTACGATCGAAACGATACGTGGATTCGAAAGGAGTCGAATCATGGGCCAGTTCATTCGAGGCACAACCGGCATTGCGCTCGCGCTTACCGCGCTAGCCTGCGGCTGCCAGTGGCCTTCGTCGGGCAAGCTGTCGTCCGCGCAGAGTCAGAATCAAATCCTGACTGAGCAAGCCCAGGCACAGCAGCAAGAGATCGAGAATCTCAAGGCTCACAATCGCGCGGTCGAGAATCAACTGATCCAGGCCGAGGAAGAGCTGGCCGAGATGGACCAGCGTCTGGGAGTCGATCGCAAGCAGATTGCCAACTTTCAGCGCGAGCGCAAGACTCTGCGCGGCGAGGTCGAGACACTCGTTCATGGCGCTCGCGGCCCGCGCGGTTCAGCCCGTGACCTGCGCTTGGAAGAGCTTTCGCGGCGCTACGATTGGTTGGCCTACGATGCCGAGACGGGGGTCAGCCGCTTCGACATCGACGTGCTGTTCAACAGTGGCGAAGCCGAATTGCACGCGGGCGCTAAAGAGACGCTCGATGGTCTTGCGCATTTTCTCAAATCACCCGAGGCCAGCGAATTGCGCGTAATGATCGTCGGCCATACCGATGCCCGACCGATCGCCAAGCGGCCGACGCGGGATAAGTACCCCGACAACTGGCATCTCAGCGCCGCCCGCGCGCTGGCTGTAGCGGACTATCTACGGCATCGTGGTGTGCGCGACGACCAACTTGGTGTGGCCGGATATGGCCAGCACCAGGCCCTCTCGGAAAACGACACCGCCGCGGACCGGCACCAGAACCGCCGCGTCGAAGTCTTCGTGATGGGCCCCGAAACGCCTGTCGTCGGCTGGACCGAGACCACGACCAATATGTATTAACGCCGTGTTCCCCTCTTCCAGGCCCTCGCCTGACGAGCCCCATGCTCGGGACTCTTTGTCCTTGCCCGCCGCCGTGGCGCCGCGGGGGGCATATATACTTTCGCCGCTTGACGGCGCTATAATGGGCATGAGGGATTTGGGCCTGCCGCGCCTCGCTGGGCGCCCCCGCCGCTGAACGGGCCCTGGGTTCTCCTTCTCAGCCCTAAGTATTTGCCGCATGCCCGTTTATACGTCGCGATTGCCGTACTGTTTCTACTGCCCGAGTCGGCGCCCGTTGGTATTGCGCGGACGACTATTCGTCGCTTTCCTGATGGGGCTAAGCCTGTCGGCCCTCGGTTGCGAGCGACAGGAAAAAATCAGCCGCTACCGGGTGCCAAAAGAGCATGTGCTCAACAAGGAAAATGGCCCTGAGCCGGGCGATGCCGCCCCGAGTGCTGCGGAGGATTACCGGATGCTGGCCGCGATCGTGCCACGCGACCCTCAGGCGTGGTTTTTTCGCCTTTTAGGTCCGGCTGACGTCGTGGCCGGCGAAAGTGCGAACTTTCTGGCGCTCGTCAAATCGGTGCATTTCGGCGCGGAGGGAACGCCGGAATGGAGTCTGCCCCAAGGCTGGCAACAAAAGCCGTCCTCGGGGATGCGCTATGCGACGATTGAAGTTTCCTCCGCCGGCGGACCGCTTGATCTGAGCGTGACTGTGCTGCCGCGCAACGAGCCGAATCTCGATGTGTACACGCTTTCGAATTTGAATCGCTGGCGTGGTCAATTGGGGCTGGCCGACCTATCGCCTGCGCAGTTGGGCGAGAATATCGATCGCTTCGAAGTCGACGGCGCGACGGTCACTTTCGTCGATCTGCTCGGCAAGAAACCGCAGGACAACATGTCGCGCGCACCGTTTGCCGGGGGCGCGATGCCTCCGTCCGGACCGATGGCGGGAGCCGGCCGACCATCGGCACCGATGCCCAATAGCGCGCCCGCTGCACCGATGCCTGGCTCGGCGTCTCGAGAATTGACATATAACGTGCCGCCCAGTTGGACCGAGGTGACGGCCAGCGGGATGCGCCGCGCCTCGTTTTCGGTCGGCGCAGGCGGTGAGGCCAGCGTAATCAGCCTGGGCGCGTCGGGTGGAACCTTGTTGCCCAATATCAATCGTTGGCGCGAACAGGTGCAACTTGGCGCGACCTCGTCAGAGGAATTGGAACGCGAGGCGAAAAAAGTTGAAGTGGGTGGTCTGCCCGGTGACCTGGTCGAACTTCTCGGGGCCGAGAAGGCGATCTTGGGGGCCGTTGTGCAGCGCGGCGAACAAACCTGGTTTTTCAAAATGACCGGCACGCCTGAACTGGTGAAGAGCGAACGAGCGAATTTCGAGTCGTTCTTGCATTCGGTGAATTTCACGAAGCCGGCAGCGGGGCAATAATCCGGCCAAGATTGGTTCCCTGTCCCGCGGCAAAGCAGGCACGTGAACAGACGCCTTCAAACGGCGACAGCGAATAACAACGAGCGAGCGAGACTTATGGCAAGCGATATTCTGCAGCGCCGTCACGCGGCTGGACTGGACGACGATCGGCAGGCACCCAGCCTTACTGGCGTGGTGGCCGACGTGCTGCGCCCCGTGGCCTCACTAAAGTTGACGGTCGCGCTAATGGCGATGGCCATCTTCTTGATCATGGCCGGCACGCTGGCGCAGATCGACAAGGATATCTGGCAGGTCATGGGGGAGTACTTTCGTACTCCCGTGGCGTGGGTCGATCTGCCCGTTTTCTTTCCGCGATCTTGGAACGTGCCCAATATCGTTTTTCCGTTTCCCGGGGGATTTACGATTGGCGGCGCAATGCTGGCCAATCTTTTGGCCGCGCACACGTTGCGATTCAAAATCCAAGCACGCGGCACGCGATTACTGGCCGGCCTGGCGGTTATCGCTGCCGGCGCCGGTATGACCTGGGTCGTCGTTTCCAGCGGATCGAGCCGCGGCGGATTGCAGGACGCACCGCTCATTGAGTGGTCGTCGTTGTGGACGGCGCTGAAGGCCGGGCTAGGCGTGCTGTGGTTGGGAACGTTATTCGCGCTAGTCAAACTTGACCCTTCACGACGCGGCGAGCGAATCGGCCTGGCGATTTTCGCAGCGGGTTTGGGAGTGTTGATCGCCTGGTTATACATGCGCAGCGATTTCGAACTCGGCGCATCGTCACTTCGCATCTTGTGGCAACTGCTCAAGGGGGGCGTCGCCAGCCTCGTATTGTTGGCAGGTTGCGTGCTGCTATTCCGCAAGCGAGCCGGCGTGGTGCTACTGCACGGCGGCATCGCCCTGATGATGATCAATGAAATCGTGGTTTACGGGCTGCATTCCGAAGCCTTGATGCAGATCAAGGAAGGGGAAACGGTCAATTACGCGCAAGACATTCGCGCCGTGGAACTGGCCGTGATCGATCCGTCGAACCCTGACGAAGACGAGGTCGTGGCCGTGCCGAAATCGTACCTGACCGCGGGGAAGATCGTCAAAGACGAGAAACTTCCGTTCGATTTCGAGGTCGTGAAGTTTCTCGACAACTCGAACCTGCGCGAAGTGAAGCCGGGCGAAACGAATCTGGCGGACACTGGCACAGGTTTGCAATTCGCAGCCGACGCGGCCCGGCCCGGCGCGGGCGCCGACACGAATAGCAAGGTCGACATGGCGGCCGCCTATGTCCGTATTTTGGATAAGCAGAACGGTGACAAGTCGCTGGGCACCTACCTGGTCGGCATTCTGCAATCGTTCAAGGGGGGCGGCGAGAAAGTCACGGTCGACGGCAAAACGTACGACGTGGCGCTCCGCTTCAAGCGCGATTACAAGCCCTATTCGATGCATTTGATCGATGGCCGCTTCGACAAATACATGGGGACCGACAAGCCCAGCAATTACTCTTCGGACCTGCGGCTGGTCGACACTTCGCGCAACGTCGATCGCAAGGTCCACATCTGGATGAACAACCCGCTGCGCTACGGCGGCGAAACGTTTTATCAGTCGCAAATGGAAGTCGATCCCGCGACCGGGCGCGAGTTCACGGGGCTGAGCGTGGTCGCGAACGCCGGCTGGATGATTCCCTACGTGGCCTGCATGATCGTGGCCACGGGGCTGCTGGCCCATTTTTCGATCGTGCTGACGCGTTTTTTGAAACGTCGCGCTGTGATCGATTCCGCCGAGAGCCCGCCACCTGTTCCTGGTCGTCGGTCGAGACCGACACCGCAACAAAGTTCGACCGGTAGTTGGGCGATGCCGCTGGCCGTTGTCGGCGCAGCGCTGCTCTTTGTCTTCTCCGTCGTTCGTCCTACGCGCGTAGCAGAAGATCAGTTGAATCTCGACGCCTTCGGCAAGCTGCCCGTGATGTACGAGGGCCGCATGAAGCCGTTTGACACGCTCGCCCGGAATAGTCTGCGCGTGATTTCGGATTCGGAGACCTACACCGATGAGAACGACAAACGTCAGTCGGCCGTGAAATGGTTGCTGGACGTGATCGCCGATCCCCCCGAGGCGGCCAAGCAGAAGATTGTACGCATCCAGAATTTGGAAGTGCTCGACATGCTGGGCCTTTCCCGGCGCAAGGGCTTTCGGTATTCGGTCAACGAGTTTCGCGATCACATGGCCGAATTCGACAAGCAATCGCAGGCGGTCCATGCCGTCGAGCCGGCGGACCGCAGCATTTATCAGAAAAAGGTACTCGAACTCGATAACCGGTTACGGCTGTATTCGACGTTGTTGACCTCGTTCGATCAGCCGCAGATTCGCCGCGAGAACGCCGCCGAGGACCTGCTCGAGGCAATGCGCCAGCAGCAAAAAATATTCGCCCGCATCCAGGCGCCCTTAGCCATTCCGCCAGCCACGGGCAAAGGTGACTGGGATCCGTACGTGACGGCCTGGACCAAAGCGTTCGCGCAGGCGAACCTGATGAATCAGAAGCCGAACCCTGCCACGATGGCCTTTAACGAGATCATCGTGGCGTACGCCAAGAAGGATGCCTCGGCCTTTAATAAAGCCGTGGCCGAGTATCAAAACGACCTGCGGAGCGCTCCTCCCGAAGACCTGAACGAACGGAAGATCGACTTCGAGGCCTTCTTCAATCACGCCCGGCTATTCTTCTGGGCGTCCTGGATGTATGTCGCCGCATTTGCCTTGGCGGCGATCGGCTGGCTGGGTTGGTCTCGGCCGTTGAATCGTGCCGCGTTTGGTCTGGTCCTCTTTACGTTCGTCATTCATTCGATGGCTTTGGTGTCACGTATTTACATTTCGGGTCGCCCGCCGGTGACGAATTTGTATTCCTCGGCAATCTTCATTGGCTGGGGAGGCGTGTTGCTGGGCATCGTTCTGGAGCTCGTTTATCGGCTGGGAATCGGCAATATCGTTGCCGGCGCGGTTGGTTTTTCGACACTCTTGATTGCCGATAAGCTGGCCGGCGACGGAGACACGTTCACTGTTCTACAGGCCGTGCTCGATACACAGTTCTGGCTGGCGACGCATGTCACATGCATCACCTTCGGGTATACAACGACCTTCGTAGCCGGCGCCCTGGGGATGATATATATCTTGGGAGGAGTGCTGACTCCCTCTCTGACAAAGCGCATGGCCGACGACCTGGTGCGGATGATCTACGGCAGCGTCTGCTTCGCGATCTT
Organism: Pirellulales bacterium; assembly: GCA_036499395.1. Classification (NCBI taxonomy): domain Bacteria; kingdom Pseudomonadati; phylum Planctomycetota; class Planctomycetia; order Pirellulales; species Pirellulales bacterium. Next base: position 131,343 of record DASYDW010000136.1, on the reverse strand, counting down.
CTTTAGCTTCGTCGGCACAGTGCTAGGAGGGCTGTGGGCCGATGATTCCTGGGGCCGCTTCTGGGGCTGGGACCCCAAAGAAAACGGGGCCCTGATCATCGTGCTCTGGAACGCCCTAGTACTGCACGCCCGGTGGGATGGCATGGTGAAAGATCGCGGGCTGGCCGTCCTGGCCGTGCTAGGAAATATTGCCGTGGCATGGAGCTGGTTCGGCGTGAACCAGCTATCGGTCGGCCTGCACTCGTACGGCTTTACCGAAGGGATAGCGCTCGCGCTACTGGTCTTCGTCGCGTCGCAATTGGCAATCGTCGCGCTGGGGCTGTTGCCACGACAGAAATGGTGGAGCACTCGCGCGGCGATGCAGGGATAACGCTTACCTTCTGCGAGTTGCAGAGGGAGCCGGTGCATCCGGCACAATGCGAGATGCCATGACCGGCGTCGCCGTCGGCAACCGGCTGAGCACGAGCGCCGCTTGCGGAGTGGCTGGCACCGAGGGCGCATTGGCGATGGCGATAGCCCGTGCCAAATTCACGGCCGGTTGCGGTTGCGTGCGAGGTTCGAACAGCAGCCCTAGACCTGCCTGATTGCTGATAAGTGGCCGGCCACGTTCGGGAATGCCGACGATGGCCATTCTCCCTTGGGCGTCGATAAAGAATTCGAAGGCCAGGCGATCGTACGCAAAGACTTCGTTTGACGACTCGTATTTCGCCTGGCAGCCCAGTGCCGTTGAAGCGGCCGCCAACAGCGAACGCCCGAGGCGTCCCGCGCCGCCGATGACGGTGCCCCGCATTTCGACGATACGTCCGTTTTGAAAATGTGCCGGTTTGGCGAATTCGACTTCGACGTTCCCCTCAATGAAATGGCCAAAGTACGGCCTCACGATTGCCGCCAGGTTCACGTCGGTCAGGCGGCCCCGCACGGCAATCTGACCAGCAGCGGCGTCACGAACCCAGATCGAACCGTGCAGCCGGCTGTTATTCAGTCCGGGCAAATCGCCGACGATTGCCGTCAGCCACGAGCAGGGAACGCCATCGTCCCCGGAATGCAATTCCCATTTGTCGGTCGGTGTGCCCGTGGAATGATCACGCGCAAAACGGAGCGATATGCGATCGGTTGTCGCGCCCGCATCGGCCGACGGGTCTTCGGAATTCTGCGGACCGATCACGAACCGCGCTGCGCTCTCTTCGTCGCTGGCATGAATCACTCCGCTTGCCGTCCAGGTCTCGGCCGTGTTACGATCCGCGATTGTGATCGAATCGATCGCCAGCGTCAGATTCACGTTGGTCCCACGTTCACGGCGCAACACTCGTTGCAGTAGGGCGTGACAGCCGGCGAGTCCGTCCGGCTCGATCGTTAGATCGCTGAGCGTGAGTCGGTCGTCCCCCTTGAGTGCTGACCTGCGGTACTCGGCCTGGCGGCAGGTCGCGATCGGTTTCCCGGTCTCAGCGTCGGCCAGTACCAAGTCGTTGTAGCGCACCGTGCCCGGTCGCGGATGCGCGATGGTGCTGAATCCGACGCGCACGCCAAGCGCTTGGCGCAGCGACCACTGCTCGCTTTGACCGTGTACCGGAGAATGCCGATACGTACCCCAAATCGTCAGGGCCAGCAGCGGTGACAAACAGCCGAGCACGAAGCCGGCGCGGCACAATTGTCGGCGTGTGATTTGACGCAGTCGGAACATCCTTGTTCTTTCGGCTTAACGTCGGAATGGCGAATTAGCGTTCGCGTGCCATCTGCTGGAACAAATCCCAGCGGGCGCGCATTTCGGCCAGGCTGTCGCCGCCGAACTTCTCGATCAGGGCCGCCGCGATCTCGAACGCGACGACGTTTTCCAGAATGACTCCGGCCGCCGGCACCGCGCACACATCGCTGCGCTCGTAGGCCGCGGCTTCCGCCTGCTTGGTGCCCAGGTTGATGCTCGCCAGCGGCTTACGCAGCGTGCTAATGGGTTTCTTGGCGGCGCGAATCACTAGCGGCTGACCATTGGTCATGCCCGCCTCGAGGCCGCCGGCATTATTGGTCGGGCGGACGTAGCCCAGGTTCGGCGTGTTTTGCTGGCTCTGGTCGAAATGAATGGCGTCGTGAACCTGGGAACCGCGCCGGCGGGCCGCCTCGAAGCCGAGGCCGATCTCGACGCCCTTGATCGCCTGCACCGCCATCACGGCCTGTGCCAGACGCCCGTCGAGCTTCACATCCCATTGGGCGTGCGTTCCCAGGCCGAACGGCAGACCTTCCACGCGAACTTCCAGAATGCCGCCGAGCGTATCTCCCTCTTTGCCACAGGCATCGATCAGACCTTTGACTTCCTGATCCTGCTCCGGGTTGAGCGAGTAAATCTCGCTGGCATCGCGCAACGCGCGCTGTTCGGCCAGAGTGCCGGCTTGCGGTTCGATCGCGATCCCTCCCAACTCGACGGTGTAGCCGAACGCTTCGATGCCGAATTGGGCGAGCAATTGCTTTGCCAACGCGCCGGCGGCAACTCGGGCCGCGGTTTCACGCGCACTTGCGCGTTCCAGGATGCCGCGAATGCTTCCCAGATGCTTGATGGCACCCGTCAGGTCCCCATGCCCGGGGCGAGGGCGATCCAAATCTTCCAGTCGTTCGAGCTTATTGTCCTTATTGGGAACCAGTAGCGCGATCGGGCTGCCGAGGGTTTGCCCTTTCCAGACGCCGCTCAGAATTTCGACATGATCGGTTTCGATCCGCTGCCGGCCGCCGCGGCCGTAGCCTCCCTGACGACGCCGTAGATCGACGTCGATGGGGTCGGTCGCGATCGGTACGCCGGCGGGAAAGCCCTCGACCAACGCCATCAGCGCTTTGCCATGCGATTCTCCGGCGGTCCAATAGCGCAGCATGGGCTTTCAGTATCTGGAAAAGAGGGTGAAGCCAGGCGTGCTGGGCGGGCAGCACGACCGAAAACGCCCATTTTAACTGGGGCCATTGCAGGCGGACAGGCCCCGTGGACAACCGACAGGCGTATGTTGGCCAGCGGAAGCTCTTGGGCATGCTACGACTGCAACCCTAGCGGCGCAAGCGAATGCGCGCCGTAAGGGGCTATCGGCTAAATCGGTCGAACCGAGCGAAAACTTGCCCGTGCTATCGCCAAGGAAAGCTGCGGCCCGTCAGACGTTCGTACGCCTCGATGTATTTCTCGCGGGTGCGAACAACGACGTTTTCGGGCAGCTCAGGAGGCGTGCTGTTCTTGTCCCAATCGGTCGTTTCCAGCCAGTCACGTACGAACTGCTTGTCGTACGAAGGAGGGCTGCCGCCGGGGCGATAACCGTCGACGGGCCAGAACCGCGAGCTGTCAGGCGTCAACACTTCGTCGATCAGGATCAGCTTGTCGTGAAAGCGTCCCCACTCGAACTTCGTGTCGGCGATGATGATGCCCTTCGTGCGTGCCAATTCGGCTCCGCGTTCATAGACGCTGATGCTGCGCTCGCGTAGTTCTTCGGAGACCTCTTTGCCAACGATCTCGACCATTTGCTCGAACGAGATGTTGATGTCGTGTCCCGACTCTTCCTTGGTCGCTGGAGTAAAGATCGGCTCTGGCAACTGAGCGCTTTCGGTCAATCCGGCCGGCAGCTTGATGCCGCAGACAGTGCCTTGCTTTTTGTATTCCTTCCAACCCGACCCGGATAGGTACCCGCGCACGACGCATTCGATCGGCACGACCTGTGTCTTGCGAACGAGCGTTGTACGTCCAGCCAGCGGCTCTCGCGAGGTGCCAGCCGGAATTTCTTCCATGCGATCGACGTCGGTCGACAGAACGTGATTCGGCTCGCCCAATTCGTCGAACCAAAACGAGCTAAGCTGCGTCAGCACGCGACCTTTGTCAGGGATGCCGGTGGGGAGCACCCAGTCGAACGCGCTGATTCGGTCCGTTGCGACCAACAGCAACTTGTCCCCCAGGTCGTAGACGTCCCGCACTTTACCGCGACGAACTGGCACGCCATGAATCGACGATTCCAAAACGGCCGACGTGGTGGGCATACTAAACCTCCTTGACATTGAAACTCGACGTTTGCGGGGCACGAAGCGATGAGTTCGACGGACCGCAATTTTTATTATTGCGCAGAGCCCCGGTGTTAAGGGGCCCTGGCCAAGTCGTGCGCCGGGCCGCTGCATCGATTTCATCGCAGTGGCCGAATCGCGGCGAATATACCAGTCGAGCGCGGGCTCGGCCAGTTGCCCGCCCTTACCCGCGGCTTCAACCATTAAGAGGTGCCTGAGAATTGGCTAAACTTGCCGGGTTCGCCACGCTGGGCTAGACTCGGCCGAGGTAGCGAAGGCGGTAATTTGTCCTCCGAATCGGGTCTTCTCAGGCGGCACGCCAGCGCGGACGTAGCTGACTGGTGCGACTAAGGATCTTGCGTCGATGGGCCTTATGCGGTTCTTGGTCGCCCCGGCTAACCGCATTTCTCCCGAGGCGGCGGCCCGCGCCTATCTGTTTGGTTCCGAGCAGATTCCCTGGGTTAGCCGCGTTCAATTCCAGAAGGGCGTACTTAGCCTGGGTCGGAATGAATCGGATTCGGCCTGTCTTTGCATACCCTATCCCATTCCAGGACGAGGCGAAGTGGCCTTAATCACTGGGACGTTGATGGAGCGTTTTGCGCCCTATCATCTGACCGTGGAATTGGCGCGCGGAAAGATCAATCAACTGCGGACTCAAATCGTCGAATGGCAGGCGATGGGAATGGTGCCCAAGGAGCATCATCTCGCGGCGCTGCGGCAGGCGATGGGGCACCTTTCGCTGGCTGTAACATCGCAGAACGACCCGCTCGCGGCCACCGAGCATGCCGAACGTGCGATAGCCCGCGCTTTGGACCTGGCCGATCGGCTGACGGCCCGTTACGTCAAAAAGGTCGTGGCCACGCGACGTCGGGCCGGAACCCGGTTGCCTGCCGTGTTAGGAGGAAACCTCGGATCAAAGCTATTGCGCGCGACGGTGGCGCGGCAGTTCCTAGCCGCCTTTAACTCGGCGGCCGTGCCGTTGAAGTGGCGGGATGTCGAAGCGCAAGAGGGGACGTACCGCTGGGAAATTGCCGATCGTCAAATCGCCTGGTGCCACGAGCACGATTTACCGGTCGTTGGCGGTCCACTTTTGCAACTGGACGACCGTGGCCTGCCTGACTGGTTGGCGATCTGGCAGGGGGACTTTGACAACATCCTGGCATTCGTCAGCGATTACGTGGAAACGGCCGTTCAACGCTATGTCGGCAAGGTCAGCCTGTGGCAGTGTGCCGCGCGTGTGAATGTAGGAGCCGTGCTTGGCCTGACCGACGAAGAACGGCTCCGGCTGGCCGTACGTGCCTTTGAGATAACGCGAAAGCTCGATACCAACACGCCCGCCATCCTGTGCTTCGATCAGCCGTGGGGCGAGTACATGGGGCAGGCCGAACGTGACCTGTCGCCGCTCCATTTTGCCGACATTCTCGTACGCTCCGGTCTCGACCTGTCCGGCATTGGCTTAGAATTGAACGTCGGATACGCGCCGGGAGGAAGCTACCTGCGGGATGCCTTGGAGTGCAATCGGCTGGTCGATCGTTGGGCCCTGCTCGGAACCCCTTTATGGTTCTTCATTACGACGCCATCGGGCCAGGCTACCGATAGCCAGGCTTTCGGGCGTGCGCGACCCACGGGCGGCCCGCTGCCAGACGGTTGGACGCCTCAAGCGCAGCGCCAATGGCTGCGGCATATCGTACCGCTGCTATTAACAAAGCCCGCGGTGCGCGGCGTGATTTACAACCAACTATGCGATTCGCATCCGCATGAATTCTCCGACGGGGGATTGCTCGACGCGGAGGATCTTCCGCGTCCTGCATTTCCCATGCTCGCCAAAGTTCGCAAGAAGTACCTGTCTTAGTTCCCGCGGTATGCATACTGCCGCCAACGCCTACTGACCCTGGTTTGTGGGAAGGTCGCGAAACGGCAAGTCGTCCGGCGTAACGCGTACTGCCGTCGTGAACTTGAAGGGGAACTTGAAACCGCTGTCGAACACGAGTTCGACGAAGTATGCGGTCCAGCCCTCGGCCGGCCGCGCCACTTTGGCCACGTACTCTCCTTCGGCGCTGGGCATCAACTCGTGGCTGGTGTATTTCGGGCCGAGCGTTTCCAGTCGGAAATCGCGCGCCTTAGGATTCGTCGCCTGCCAGACGTTGACCTTGATCGGCTTCTCGCGCGTGGTCACGTGGATCGCGTCATCCTCGAATTTCCAAGTGAAATGGGGGCGAGGCTTATCGGTCAGGATCGCGTTGTAAAATGCCATCACGCTTTCCAGGGCGTCGCTACCGCTCAGCGAATGGTTCGCATTCGGCACGTAACGCAAATACTTCTCTCCCTTCAACTCGGCGAAATAGAACTGCGAAGAGTCAGGCAGAAAGAACTCATCACCGGCGGCATTGACGATGAACTTGGGCATCGTCAGTCGATCGATATAGGAATAGGGATCCTCGATTTTCAAAAGCGCCGTATACGCCGCGCTATCTTTCATTTCGAAGATCTTGTGTCGCACGTAGTCGCCGACCGAGGGAGCCCAGAATCCGTAGGCATGGTGGTGATGATCCATCGAGTGCCGCACGTTCAAGACGTCGATCACGATCGGCACGATGGCCACCACACGCTTGTCGACGACGCCGGTGAGCCACGTGGTCCAGCCGCGCTTCGATCCGCCGGCCACGACGAAGCCTTCGATGGGCAGCTTGCCCGCTTCTTCCGTCGCCATGAAGGCCTGGATAGCATCCATGGCTCGCACTGCGCTTTTCACCATCGGCATCCGCGCGGTCCAGGTCAGATCGCCCGTCATCATCAGTTTCATCCATGTGTAAGCGATCAGGTCATCTTCGACGCGATGCTTGCCGTCCTGGTGAAACTCGAGGGGCTGGTTGGGAACCATGCTCAATTCCGCCACGACCGAGCCAGTGCCGAGCGCCGATTGCTTCACGAGATCGCTCGACTTCGCCGGGGGATCGGTCTTTTTGCCACCGCCTCCGATGAACAGCATTCCGGTTTTGCTCGTCACCCGATCGGGTTTGACGATCGTCAGCCAATGCTCCCACAGAGTGCGATCAACTTCCTCGGCGGATCGCCAGGATTGGGACTTAAGGTCAATGACGTAGGTCGTGCAGCCATCGCCTGGAATCGTGCTAGCAACCTTCCAGGCGTAGCTGTCATCAGGTTTCGCGACATATTCGTCGAGGGCTGTCCGGCCCGACGCCGGGGCGTCGGCGGCGAATGCATGCACCGCCAGCAAACCGGACACAACCAGGGCGCTCAATAGACCTGGCAGACGAAATGCCCACCTTTGAGGGATTGCCATCGTCGAACCTTCCAAAATAAAGGGGTGTACGAATGCAGGCGATTTTTCCTAACATGGCTCGCCTTCGAGGCAGCGTCAATGAGCAGCAAGCGTCGGTCCAAACGCCGTTTCGCGCGGAACCAGCCGCTGGCTGTGCATAAACGCTGACAAAAAGCCGATAGGTGATATTCGCTTTCGGTGGTGGCCAACGAAGTTCGGGCGTCGGCCGATTATTCGCGAGTTCGAGCGCGAGTGGCGAATTCAAGAGGTATCATTGCGACCCGAGGCAAACCATCCATGACCGCCATTCTGGGTATTTCGGCGTTCTACCATGATTCGGCCGCGGCACTGGTCGTGGACGGCCAGATCGTGGCGGCCGCGCAGGAAGAGCGCTTCACACGCAAGAAACATGACTCGGATTTCCCCCAAAAGGCGATCGAGTACTGCCTGTCCGTGGCCGGGTTGAGCCCCGATCAGCTCGATTACGTCGGCTTCTACGACAAGCCGCTCACAAAGTTCGAGCGTCTGCTGGAAACGTACTTGGCCTTTTCGCCTTCCGGTTTCCGTTCGTTCCGCCTGGCGATGCCGTTATGGCTGAAGCAGAAACTTCACCTGCCGCGCGAGATCGATCGTGGGCTGCACCAGGGCTACAAAGGGCGCTACGTCTTCACTGACCATCACGAGTCGCATGCCGCGAGTGCATTCTTTCCTTCGCCGTTCGAAGAGGCGGCCATCCTGACGCTCGACGGCGTCGGTGAATGGAGTACGACTTGCGCGGGGGTTGGCCGCGGTAACAAGCTGGTCCTCGATCAAGAGGTCCGCTTTCCGCACTCGCTCGGTCTGCTCTATTCGGCGTTCACCTACTACACCGGCTTTCGCGTCAACAGTGGCGAATACAAGCTCATGGGGCTCGCCCCTTACGGCCGCCCGACTTACAAATCGCTGATTCGCGAGCACCTGATTGACTTGAAGGAAGACGGCTCATTCCGGCTCGACATGAGCTACTTCAACTACTGCCAGGGGCTGACCATGACGTCGGCCAAATTCCATGCGCTATTCGGTGGTCCGCCGCGCGAGGCCGAGTCGCGCGTCACACAGCGCGAGATGGACCTGGCCGCCTCGATCCAGTCCGTGACGGAGGATGTGATGCTGCGCTGTGCGCGGCACGTGCATCAGCGTACCGGAATGAAGAATCTGGTCCTGGCCGGTGGTGTAGCGTTGAACTGCGTTGGCAACGGACGCATCTTGCGCGAAGGACCGTTTGAAAACATTTGGATTCAGCCGGCGGCAGGTGACGCGGGGGGTGCGCTCGGCACCGCGCTATTCATCTGGCACCAGTTGCTCGATCAGCCCCGGCGACCGCAAAAGCACGATCAGCAACACGGCTCGTTCCTGGGGCCGGAATTCAGCGATGACGAAATCGTCGACTACCTCGAGCAAAGTGGCGCCGCTTACACGACGTGCGCCTCGGACGAGCAATTATGCGACGAGGTCAGCTCGCTGATCGCCCAGGAAAAAGTCATCGGCTGGTTTCAGGGACGCATGGAGTTCGGACCGCGCGCCCTCGGGGCGCGCAGCATCATCGGCGATCCGCGTAGCGAGAAGATGCAGTCCGTGATGAACTTGAAAATCAAATTCCGTGAATCGTTTCGCCCATTCGCACCGTGCGTGCTGCAGGAAGAGGTTCACCGGTACTTCGAGATGCGTCCGGGTGAAGACAGCCCTTACATGCTGCAAGTGGCGCCGGTGCGACGCGAGTGGCGTTGCGAATTGGGGAAGAATTACGAGCAGGCGTTCGGCATCGAGAAGCTGAACTTCATGCGGTCCACGCTCCCGGCGATCACGCACGTCGATTATTCGGCGCGCGTGCAAACGATCGATCGGGTGCGCAATCCGCTCTTTCACCGGTTATTGACCCGGTTCTATGAAAAGACCGGCTGTCCGGTGCTGATTAACACCAGCTTCAACGTGCGCAGCGAGCCGATCGTCTGTACGCCGGATGATGCCTATCGTTGTCTGCTGATGACTGACATGGACGTGCTGGTCATGGGGCGGCAGATCATCGTCCGCGACGAGCAGCCGCAGGTCGCGCAGGAAGACCGCGCCAAGCATCTGGCACAGTTTCAACTGGATTAGCGAGGAAATCAGCCGATGGCCTTGATTGATATCGCTTGGAAACCTTCGGACCGCCAATTACGACAATTCGGCGCGATCGCGCTTGTCGCGCTGCCACTGGCGGGATGGCTGTTTAGCGGCAAGCCTTGGCCGGCCGCCGTCACACACGCGCAGGGTACGGCGATCGTCACGCTGGCTGCCCTGGGAGTTATCGCCGCGGTCTTGGCCGTCGTTCGCCCCCAGACGCTGCGATGGCCGTTTGTCGGCGCGACGTTGGTGACGCTGCCCATCGGCCTTGTGGTCGGCGAGATCGTGCTGGCGGTGATCTACTTTGGCATGTTCTTACCGGTGAGCCTGATCTTTCGGCTCATGGGACGCGACGCCCTGGAGCGGCGTGTCGATCGCAATGTGAGCTCATATTGGCAACCGAAGACACAGCCGGCGGGGCCAGAGAGCTACTTCCGGCAGTCTTAAATTGATCGCAAACGAACATTCTTTTCCGCCGCTGGAGGGATCTGGCCGTGAGCACAAAGCTTTCAACTCTCGTCGAACCCGACAACTCGTTTCAAGAGCTGAAAGGCCAGGGACGTAGCGGGCTAATAAACGAGTTCCTATACTTCCTGGGGCAGAATAAAAAGTGGTGGTTGCTGCCGATTCTGACCGTGATTGGCATGGTTGGAATTCTGGTATTGCTGGCCGGCACGGGCGCAGCACCGTTTATCTACACGATGTTCTAGTCGACGACCGGTATGCCTCGTCGAGCTAACGATGCGAGACGGATCGTGAATTTTCGTCTGTCGCGTATTGTGGTCTATCCGATCAAGTCGCTCGACGGCATTTCGCTCGAGTCCACCCAGGTGTTGCCCACCAGCGCGCTGGCGAACGATCGGCGCTTCGCAATGCGCAGTGCTCGCGGCGACTGGATCAGCGGAAAAACCAACCCGGCCGTTCATTATTTGCGGGCTCACTTCGCCGTCGATGCGGCCAGCGTGCGGCTCGTCTCCGAGATCGATGGCCGAGAGGCGGAGTTTGTTCTGGCTGATGACAGAGAACAGTTAAACGCCTGGCTGGCAGATTTCTTTGAAGAGCCGGTCATGGTCGTCGAGAACGATCGCGCCGGGTTCCCAGACGACACCGACTCGCCCGGCCCGACGATTGTCAGCCGGCAATCGATCGAAGAAGTCACGGGCTGGTATCCCGGATTCACCGTCGAGGACGTTCGCAGCCGCTTCCGGGCTAATCTCGAATTCGATGGCGACGCACCGTTTTGCGAGGATCGGCTAGTGGCCGACCGACAGCATGTCGTGCGTTTCGCGATCGGTGACGTGATTCTCGAAGGCGTGACGGCTTGCCAACGCTGCATCGTGCCCACCCGACATCCGCGGACAGCCGCAATCTATCCGCGGTTCGCACGGCTATTTGCCGAACATCGGCAGGCGACGCTCCCGGCTTGGACCGTGACGGAGCGCTTCGATCACTATTATCGCCTAACGGTGAATACGCGACTCAGCCCGCTCACCACCGAGGGAGATATCCGCGTCGGTGACGAAGTGCGAATCCTGGAAGTCGTGCCAGCCTAAGGGCACATGACGGGAGGACGTCATGCATCATGGCCGAATCTAAACCGGCCGCGCTTCGATCACGCTCACGTCGGCCGCGGTCGGAACGATCCGTTCCAATTTCAGGCCAGACTGCCCTAGAAGCGTGCGGTATTGGTCCTCGGTGCGTTCCATGCCGCCAGGCAAAACCATCATCGCGAGGTCGAGCATTTTGCCGACCGATGGTTCGTTGCCGGGCAGAATGACGCTTTCCACAACCAGCAGCCTGGCCTTGGCATGCATCGCCTGGCGGCAATTGCTCAGAATCTGTTTCGACTGCTCGTCGTACCAGTCGTGGATGATGTGCCGTACGAGGTAGGCATCGCCCCCGGCGGGGATCGATTCGAAAAAACTGCCGCCCACCAGCTTCGTCCGTGCGTCGACTTTTGCAGCGCGAAAGTTCGGCTCGGCGGCCTGCACCACGTGAGGCAAATCGAAGAGGATGCCTCGCATGGCAGGATAACGTTCGAGCACGCTCGCCAAAGTCTTGCCATTTCCGCCCCCGACATCAACGAACGTTCCGACGTCGGCCAGATCGTAGGCGTCAAGCATGGCCTTGCTTTCACGGCCATGCACGCTGGTCATAGCGGCGTCGAAGATGCGGGCTTTCTCTGGATGCTTGCCCAGGAAATCGAAGAGCGGCTCGCCAAAGGTCTTTTCAAATGCGCAACCGCCGGTTTGCACGCTGTAGAGTAGATTCTGCCAGGCCTTGGAAGGCTCGTCCCCGATCATCATCGCAAACGCCCACTGCGATTCCGGGGCGTCTTTCTTGAGGCACTCGGCGAGCGGCGTGAGGTGGAATTTATGTTGCTCGTCCTCGCGGAAGATCCCCAGGCTGGCGAGCGTTCGCAGCAATCGATACAGCGACGGCGCATGAGTTTTCGTCGAGGCGGCCAATTCCTCGGCCATGCGCGGGGTGTCGGACAACAGACCCGCAATGTCCAGCCGCGCGGCGACATAAATCGCTTGAGTCAGGACCTGGCCGTTGAGCATCTGGGCAATCGTTCGAGCGGGCGAGGCATTGTCCACGATTGGAATATCTCCCTGGCAAAATGCCAGAATGGGGAACGCGTGATTCGACAGACGGGATATTCTCGAAGGTTTGCCGCCCGTGGGCAAGGAAGCCCGACGATTGCGGAACATTAAGGTTCCGTGAGAGGTCCGGATGGATTGCCAACTGCGCTATTGCATTTATGGGGGGCGGGCGGCGCTATGCATTCCGTCAGATCGCCTTTGGATTACACTGTGCGTTTGCCAATTCCGTTCGCAACGTTATGTGCCCCGCCCCGATCCATGCCAAGCCCCGCCCGCAGAGTCTTGCTATGAGTTTCTTTCGATCCGGCCGCTGGACTGCCTTCTTGCCAATATTGCTTTCCGCTTGCACGGTATCTTTTGTTGAGGCGGCGGATTTCCTGCGGGATTTGCAATCCCAGGCGGTTACGAAAAATCACGCGCCGTGGGGGTATTGGGGGACCGATCCTGGCATCTACACGGGCTGGACCAACCACTCGAACCGATTGATTCCGGCCTACACGTTCGGCATCAGTATGGAGGATTTCCAAGGCGACCGAAGCGTCTACCGCGACGCCAAACGTCTCGAGCAGTTGTATGGCCGACTGCCTGACCAAACGCTGAATCCGCATGCCGAGTATCTCGATCAGACGGACATTGCTCGATTACAACGCGCCGCGCTGGTCTCAGGGAAAAAGTATGTTGTGCTGATCATCTTCGACGGCATGGATTGGCAAACGACGCAGGCCGCCGCGATCTATAAGGCGGGTAAAGTCGGCTACACCGAAGGGCGCGGCACGGGTTTGCACTTTCAGGATTATCGCGGCACGAAAACCGATTTTGGCTATTTCGTGTCATCTCCGGCGAGCGACGCAACGAGCATCGACGTTAACGCCCAGACCGTATTGCCGGCCACGGCCAACATGTATGGCGGCTACAACGCGCAACATGGCGGAGCGGCACCCTGGGCCATCGGTGACGATCCGGCGTACCTGATCGGTCGATCGCGCGAATGCCCTCATGCAGTGACGGACTCGGCGGCGTCGGCCACTAGTCTGTGTGCCGGCATCAAGACCTATAACGTTTCGATCAATGTCGGTCCTCATGGTCGGCAGGTAGCGCCGGTCTCCCACGAGTTTCAATCGAAGGGTTATTCGGTTGGTGTCATAACCAGCGTGCCCATCAGCCATGCGACCCCCGCCTGCGCTTATGCTCACAACGTATCGCGGGACGACTTTCAGGATTTGACACGCGATCTGCTTGGCCTGCCTTCAGTCGCTCATCGCCACGAGCCGTTGTCCGGAGTGGATGTTCTACTCGGGGCAGGATGGGGTGAAGTCGTGGAGGACGACCGTAAACAGGGAACGAACTTCATCCCTGGCAACAAATACATCGCCTCGGACGACCTGCAGCGCATCGACGTCAGGCACGGCGGCAATTATCGGGTCGTACAGCGCGAAGCGGGAAGAAATGGCCCCGAGGCACTCGCGACTGCCGCTGACGACGCCGGCCAGCACGGCCAGCGACTGTTTGGTTTCTTTGGCGCAAAGACCGGTCATCTTCCGTTTGCGACCGCCGACGGCCAGTACGATCCTGCGGTCGGGGTGCGGAAACTGGCCGAAGTCTATTCCGCAGAAGATCGGCACGAGAATCCGACATTGGCCGACATGACGCGCGCGGCGCTCCGCGTGTTGTCCACGAATCCTCGGGGCTTTTGGCTGATGGTCGAAGCAGGCGAAGTCGATTGGGCCAATCACGACGACAATTTGGACAATTCTATCGGAGCCGTCATGTGTGGTGACGCCGCCTTTCATGCCGTGACCGACTGGGTTGAGGAGCATAACTGCTGGAATGACACGGCAGTTATCCTGACGGCGGACCATGGTCATTACCTGCACCTGACCGATCCGAAAGCTCTGCTTGAGCCTGCACCCCCATCTGGCGAAGGGCGCTGAAGGGGCGGCGCGACTCGCCGCGAGACGGATTGCCGACGTCGAGGGGGTTGACTTCATTTTTCCGGCGGATGTATTCCCTCGCCATTCTTCCTGGTATATTTTCCCGTTGATTGGTTCGTCGAGCGTCGGGTACGACACGCCACGTTACGCTGATCTGTCCTCCGTGACCTCGATCACCATTCCGGTTTAGGGCTGCACGAGCGGCCCCTGTGTCAAGTGACCCGCAGCCGATTGGCAGGGGTCAAAACGCCCTCGCAGAGGAGATGAATGGTGGGCAAGAAGTTGTATGTAGGGAACCTGCCCTACTCGATTAGCAGTTCCGACCTGGAACAAATGTTTTCACAGTTTGGCCAGGTGCAGAGCGCTCAGGTCATTGAGGATCGTGAGACAGGGCGAAGCAAGGGATTCGGTTTCGTCGAGATGAGCTCCGACAAGGACGCTCAAGCGGCGATCACCGGACTCAATGGACAAGATCATGGTGGCCGGCCGCTAACGGTGAACGAGGCCAAGCCACGCGAAGATCGCGGTGGTGGTGGTGGTGGTGGCGGCGGCGGTGGATATGGTCGCGGCGGTGGTGGTCGCGGCGGTCGCTACTAAGCGAGCTGCTGATCAAAAGTCGTCGATTTCAATCCCTCGCAACTTGTGCCGCCAATGTCTTGGCGACGAGTGCGGCACCAGTTGCCGATTGAAATGCATTTAATCTGACAGCGCGCCTAATTGGACAGGCGCTTGATTCGCGCGCCGCGGTCGTGGCGTACATTCTTTGTACGCCTCGCGGACGGGCTTGTCTGCCAATCGTTCGAATCGAAGTTCTCTACGCCTGCTTCTAATGGCGGTATTGTTTCTTGCGGGCGTCGCATCTGCACTGCTTGGCGATGACCGCTCTCGGCCGCGAGTTTTCCAGATGCGCTATGATTGAAGGACTCAGGCATTCTCAATCAAGCGATGAGACACGACAGTTGCGACGGTCTGTCGATGGATCCAAAAAATACGATCATTATTTGGTTCATTTATAGGACGACTTTTGGCGACGTTTCCCCGATCGCCGTGTCGTAGCGTTTTCCACTGGTGTAGTCGTCGCCTGGCCTCGCCGGGCACCCCGTTCGCGCATGATCTGCGCATCTAGTCGGGCGGCACCGTCGTAAGCCCAGTCCTCGAGATGGTTCATCCACTCTTGGACTTTATTGCCATGCAGTTGAAACGATTCAACCGTATTTTCCCGGGATAAAGTGGCCATTCTTCGCAAAAGTCCCGCGGCGTCGAGCAGTCGTAAGGCTAATGCGTCGAGTGTCTCAGGCGAATGAGGAGTCAAAGTCATGATGGACTCGATAGAGGGCGATGTGGCGACTCTCCCGCCCTGTCATGGTACCGACATGGCGTGCATCCTGTCGAGTGAAAAGTAGTGGAAAGCTGCTAAGCATCGGCTGAAAAAGTTGCAAAAAATGTACAAAACTTTGCTTGAAATTAGGCCACCTTTTCGCATAGCATGGCCCCGTCCTGGTCGCTCAGACGTTGCTTTTGGCGACGCCGGCTAGGAATGGACTTCGCAATTCCTGCTGCCATGCTCGCCTGCCGTACAGTTCCCTCCCCCGGACTAAGTCGTGTTCCTGGCCTTACTAATCGTCGGGCCATCGTCTTCGCGTTGGTCTCCTGCGGGAGCGGCGCGCGTGACGATTCCGGTAGTCCTGCTCGCGATGACTGTGGTGCGGAGGGGGATGACGAACCGGACGTAGAACCGGACACCCGCGACGATCGTTGGTGGGATGAATTCGGGGCGGACTTCGACGAGGACGAGCCAGATCCCGAGCCGGGCGATTTCTGGCCCGAGCCTGATGACGACGTCCGCGCGCTTGGAGAGAAGGTTCACCATTGCGACGTTCTCGTTACGCAAGGAGTCTCGCGTAGCTTTTCTAAATCCGAGGACTATAGGACGGACCGATGATTCCTCCCTCAGTGGTTGCCGAGATCAAACGTCTGCTGACCGTGCCGGGGTATTCGCAGCGAAAAATCGCCTTGATCACCGGCGTCAGCCGCGCCTCGATCGGCGCGATTGCCGCCGGCCGGCGCCCCGATTATCCCGTGCGTTGTCATCCCCTGGACGATGACGAAGACCTTCCGCAGGGGCCGGCCGAACGCTGTGCTAGTTGCGGGGGAATGGTCTACATGCCCTGCCGGCTGTGCCGAGTGCGAAGTATTAAATCGCAGGATCGTGAGCGAGCTCGCGACCGCGGAATCGCGGAAACGACATGGGCGCTCGCCCGTCGACCGTCAGATGTTCACCCCGGCATGTCCAATACGCGCTGAATCATCCGCGGGGTTCTGGGGGGATTTTCTATCGACTTGGCGTGCGTATGGGCCGGTTAATTCCTGCCCTTAGTCGCGGCATGAACTCGGCTATCGCGTGCATTATGATGGTTCTGCTTGGTTCGGGTCGTTTCCCTCGCCAATAATTGCCCGCAGCAGGACCCTCTCCACGATGCCCTCCCGCCCTTTGACCGCGCGTGCTTATTGTCTGGTGGCCACATGCTGCTTCGTAGCCGCCATGTCATCGTCGGCGGCTACGCCGGCGACGGCCGAAGGGCTAACTCCAGCCGAGGCGATGCCGCGATTCAAAATTCCTGCGGGCTATCGCCTGCAGCTCTTTGCCAGTGAGCCGGCCATCCGGCAACCGGTTTCGATGAATTTCGACGCCCGCGGTCGGATGTGGGTCATCCAATACCTGCAATATCCCAATCCGGCTGGACTCACTGCTGTGAAAGTGGACCAGTATTTGCGCACGAAGTACGACCGCGTGCCGGAGCCTCCGCCGCGCGGCCCGCGCGGCGAGGATCGTATTACGATCCTCGAAGACACCGATGGCGATGGCCAGGCAGACGCAGCCAAGGATTTTGTCGACGGCTTGAACCTCGCCACAGGACTCGCAATCGGACATGGTGGCGTGTTCGTCGTACAGGCCCCCTACTTGTTGTTCTATGCCGATCGGAACGACGACGATGTGCCTGATGGTGATCCCGAGGTCTTGCTGACCGGCTTCGGTTTGGAAGACGCACATGCCCTGGCGAATAGTCTGCAATGGGGGCCCGATGGCTGGCTCTACGGCGCGCAAGGAAGCACCGTCACGGCCAACATTCGCGGCATCACGTTCCAACAGGGAATCTGGCGCTATCATCCGCGCACGAAAGAATTCGAGCTTTTTGCCGAAGGGGGCGGCAACACTTGGGGCGCGGATTTCGATCGCCACGGCAACATCATCGCCGGCACCAACTGGGGCGAGCGGGCGATGCTGCACCAGGTCCAAGGGGCCTACTACGTCAAAGGCTTTGCCAAGCATGGCGAGCTACAAAACCCGCACGCTTACGGATATTTCGATCACGTTCCCTACATCGGTTTCAAAGGGGGACACGTCACCTGCGGCGGCGTGGTCTATCAAGGTGGATCATTCCCCAAGCAGCTTGAGGATCAGTACATCGCCGCGAACGTGCTTTCGAACGCCATCTATTGGCACAAAATCGAGCGCCAGGGCTCGAGCTTCGTCAATTCCTTCGGTGGCGATCTTGTGACGACCGACGATCAATCCTTTCGGCCGGTGGATTGCACGGTTGGTCCTGACGGCAGTTTGTTCATAGCCGACTGGTACGACAAACGTGCGAATCATGTCGACCCCAAGGATGATTGGGATCGCTCGAACGGCCGTATTTACAAACTCGTGGCCGACGGCACCAAGCCGGTCGCTGGACTAAACCTGCGAAAGCTTCCCAGCACCGAGTTGGTGGATTTGCTCACCCATCGCAACGAATGGTTCAGCCGCGAGGCACGGTTGATTCTCGCCGAACGACAGGACGCATCTGTGTTACCAGGCCTGGTAACAGGGGCCCGGCAATCGAGCGACGCTCGGCGGGCCATCGAATCGTTGTGGGCGCTGTATCAATGTGGCGGATTCGACGAAGCGCTAGCGCTTCAGCTACTCGGCCATCCAGCCGAGGATGTGCGAACCTGGGCCGTGCGATTGCTCGGTGACAAGCGGCATATCTCTACGAATGTGGCCGAGCGCTTCTTGATACTCGCCCAGACCGAATCCAGCCCTGTGGTGCGCAGCCAATTGGCTTGCACGGCCAAACGATTGCCCGGCGACGAGGCCCTGCCGCTGATCGCGGCGCTACTAGCACGCGACGAAGACACGAATGATCCGCATATTTCGCTGCTCTTGTGGTGGGCGGTAGAGGATAAGGCCGGTTCTGACCGTGCGTCGGTTTTGGATCTATTCGCTACGCGCGAGGGGTGGAAACATCCTCTTACCCGGGAATTTATTCTGCCACGTCTGGCTCGTCGTTATGCGGCCACGGCAACGCCGGAAGATTTCGCCGCCTGCGCTCGGCTGCTAGCCGCGGCGCCCGGCGAGGCCGAGTTCGATGCGCTGCTGGCAGGAATAGAGCGGGGGTTGCAAGGTCATAAGCTGGACGGCGTGCCCGAAGCGCTGCGCGCGGCCGTAAGCGGCATGCACATTGAGCGCGAGTCGCGACCCGTCCGGCTTCGCTGCGCGATACGACTGGGGAGCCGTGAGGCAATTGCCCGCGCCTTGACGTTGATCGCGGACCACGCGGTAACGCAAGCGGATCGAATATCGCTCATCGAAGTGGTGGGACAAGCCGGGGACCCGTCGACCGTGGAACCGCTCGTAGATTTATTGAACGAGCAGGAGCCCGCGGCGATACAGGCGGCAGCGCTCGCGGCGCTCGAGCGATATTCCGACTCCAGCGTCGGCGAGTCAGTGCTACTGATGCTGCCGACTACCAAGGGGGAAGTTCGGACGCGGGCCCTGTCACTGCTGTGCGCACGAGCGTCGTCAGCGGTGCTTTTGCTCGAGGCCGTGGATCGGGGCGAGATCAAGCCGGACCAGGTCCCCGCGGCCCAACTCCGCCAGATCGCGCTGTTCAAGGAGCCGCACATCGAAGAGCTTCTTACCAAGCATTGGGGCAAGGTTACTGACGAGACGCCGGCCGAGAAGCGGGCCAGAATTCATGGCATCAGTGTCTCGATGAATCTGACGACGGGTGACGCCGTGCGCGGCAAGCCGCTATTCGCCAAGCATTGCGGCATTTGCCACACGCTGTTCGGCGAAGGGAACAAGGTCGGCCCTGAACTGACCGGGGCGGATCGCAAGAATCGGGAATTCCTGCTCACCAGCATCGTCGACCCGAGCGCCGTGATTCGCAAGGAGTTCTTCAACTACGTAGTGGCCACCAAGAACGGCCGAGTCCTGACGGGCCTGATCGCGGAGAGCACTCCGTCGACGATCACGATCCTCGACGCCAAGAATCAGCGGACGACGATATCGCAAGAGGAAGTCGAGACGATCGAAGCGGCCAACCAGTCGCTGATGCCGGAAAAAATTCTCGACGAGCTAGACGCCGACCAGGTGCGCGACCTGATGCGTTACCTGCAGAGCGACGTACCCGCGCCGGCGTCGACCGGCACGGGTCGATAGCGCATTTATTCAGTCTTAGTCGCGCTGATTATTCGCACGGCTGATCAGATAAAGCAGCGTCAACACCGATTGCAGCGTCGCGGCCACATAGGTCCAGGCGGCGGCGTTCAACACGCGATTGACGTAGACCATCTGATCACGATCCGCGATCCCCAGCGATACCAATTGTGCCTTAGCGCGGTTGCTGGCGTCGAACTCCACCGGCAGGTTCACTACCTGGAAGAACACCACGGCGCCAAACAGCGCGATGCCGGCAAACAACAAGAAGGGCAGATGCGCCAAGAGGCCAATGAAGAACAGCACCATGCTGAACCCACTACCAAAATTCGCCACCGGCACCGCCGCGTTGCGGATCGCCAAAGGGGCGTAGCTATGGGCGTCCTGGATCGCATGCCCGGCTTCGTGGGCCGCGATTCCCACCGCGGCCAGAGATCGGCTCTGGTAAACCTCGGGACTCAGCCGAAGCACCTTTTGCCGAGGATCGTAATGGTCAGTCAGTTTGCCGGGAATCTGTTCGATCTCGATGTTGTTTAAACCCGCCGAGTCGAGCACATGGCGCGCGGCCGCCGCACCGCTAAGCGGGGCCGGCTGCTGCTGAGCCTGAGCGTAGGCCGAGTGAACGCGCATCTGCGCCCACATCGCCAGCAAAAACGCCGGCGCGAGGAATAACAAATACGACACGTCGAAATACATCAGATGCATCGAAAAACCCACTCCGTTCGATATTCTTGGGTTGCCCGCGGGCGGAAGCGTTCGCCCTTAAAGGGAATTCGCCCGGCGGCGGCAATTGTTAAATGGTTGCGTCTGTCTTATCCATTCTACGAATAGCTGCCACTGGCGGTTGATTCCGGGTCCACAGGTCGCGGTATCTTGTTGGAAATAAAGGATTTCCGCAAGACGGCCGAGGCTGGACGGTTCGAAGTTGACGGTCGCGGGGAACTGGCGAGAGGATTTCCAAGAGCTCGCCTTCGCGACCCGTCGAATCGCTACCGTCGGTTCGGCTCATTGGCCGCGGCTGAAATTGCGTGGTATCTTTTCTGCGGTGAGATCTAGCCTTTTTTTGGGTGATGGAACGCCCACCCCCCCGCAGTGCAGGGAGGCACGCAACTACGCCCCAACCCCTGGGGCAATAGCGAGCCCTCCCCATGTCGTACGGATCGAAGCGTTTTGCGCAATTCGGTTTGCTTCTGTTTGTAATTGTCGCTGCACTGCCGCTTCTGGCCGGGTGCAGTGAAGGCGACATTTCGCGCGCTTCGGCGGCCACCTCGCGAAGCAAACCTGAAGCAATTCCCGCCGCCGACGAATTCCGCGATCGTATCGATCGGGCGATCGCGCTGACCGCGCAGCGTCACCTGGTGGCCGAGAGCAACGCCGCCTGGCAAGTCGTGCATGGCATCCTGGCTTTCGGCCCGGACCTGCAACTGGAAGTAGACGGCAAGCCCACGTCGGCTCTGGCCTACTTGCAGCAAGGGGGACGACTAACCGGTTGGAACCTGATACCTGGGGATAAAGGTCTTGAAGCGCCCCTCGAGCCAGCAAGCAAAACAGGGCAGGGGCACGAGGATCAGTGGCTCGGATATCTTTCACTGATCGGCTTGCCTGACACGACGCCCATCAAAGTCGGCGGCAAAACGTACACCGTCCGTGACCTCGTCACGCAAGCGCAATGGGACATTTATGAAAACATGGAAGCAACGTGGTCGCTGATGGGCTTTACCGCCTACCTGCCGCTCGATGCCAAGTGGAAATCGAAAGACGGCAGCGAGTGGACGATCGAGCGGGTGGTGGCGATGGAGTCGAAGCAAGATTTGCGACGCAGCGCCTGCGGAGGAACGCATCGCCTGACTGCTCTGACCGTGGCTCTGAACAAATACCTGGAATCAGGCGGCAAGCTCACGGGCGGCTGGAAAGCGGCCTACGACAAGCTGTACGGCGAGCCGGGCGGAGCGATTGCCGTCATGAAAGCCTATCAACAGCCGGACGGTTCGTTCTCGTCCGACTACTTCAACGGGGCTCGCTGGACCGGCGACATCGGGCAGCGTATCGGCACGACCGGGCACACGCTGGAGTTCCTGGCCTTGGCCGTCCCTGAGAGCGATCTCAAGGCCCCGTGGCTCACCCAGTCCGTGAATTACTTGTGCAAGATGCTGGAAGAGACAAAAGAGTACGAACTGGAATGTGGCGGCCTGTATCACGCAGCACGCGGATTGAAGATCTACCGCGAGCGGCGGTTCGGTAAGCCCGAACATTTGCTCTCGGGCCAGGCGTCAGGTCCTGGGCCCGCGCCGGCATCGCTGTAATTCTGGAGTCGCCGCTGCAGCAAAATGCCGTCGCCGCGTTTGGGGAGCAGCCCATTCTCGCTACTTGATCGGCGAGTAATCTGTCGGCTTCAAGAACTGCGAGATGACCTTGCCGACAAGCGGGCCGTTTTTGTGCGATTCCTTGTAAGCGGCTTGCCATTCGGGGTCGCCCATGAATCCCTTCCACGACTGCTCGCGAGCTTCGCGACTGGGATACGCCAGAATGTAAACCAGCGTCCGCTGCGCTTCGTCTGTGATTTCACCCTTGGCGTCGGCAACTGGCGTCCAGTAACCGATCAGTTCCATACCGTGCTTCTGAAATAGCCGGTTCGTATGATCGCGAAAGCGCTTGTGCAAATCTTCGAATTTGCCTTCGTTGGCGATGTAAGTCCGCATTTCAAAGAACCGTTCGCCGGGGGCGGAAGCCGTGCTCTTGGTCGATGTTGCATCATCGGCGGTGGCCCGCACCGGCAGATTGTTGACGATGATCGAGACCGCGAGTCCCGCCAAAAACGTCAATACGGTTAGGACGGTCGGCTTCTTTGCGGCACGGGCGAGCATCGCGAAATCTCCTGAGGCAACTCGGGGCGTCGATTCGGACGGCAAACGATAAGCGTTGTGCCGCATTATCCGGTCCGGCAACTTGTATGCAACCGCCCGGCAGACGATTGTTTACAATCCCGATTGCTGGGCACCCCCTCCGACCAAGGGGGGGACGTGGCTGATTGTTGTTGTGTCGGCTTGCGCCATCCTGATAGAATCAATCAACGCGCGTGCATGTGTTCGAGCTCACGACGAGCCGGATTAACCGCGCGTCCCGCCGACATTCCCGCCAAACTTGCCATGCCCTCAAATTTTGCCAACGTCAGAGCCGACGGCTGCGCGGATTTCCGCCGCTCGTGGCGGACATCGCGAAGGCGCGTTTTGCGGGCCGGTTGCGTCAGTGCGATGGGGTTAGGGCTCGACGGGCTGTTGCGTGGTCGCGCTATTGGCGCCACCCAAAAGGACGTCTCGGGGGCAGGGTTTGGCCGGGCCAAGGCCTGTATTTTTCTCTTCATGTGGGGCGGTCCGAGCCAGCTCGAGACGTTCGACCCGAAGCCCGATGCGCCGGCCGAAGTCCGCGGTTCGTTTCAGCCGATCTCAACCGCTGTACCGGGCGTGTTCATTAGCGAACACTTCCAGCGCGTCGCGAAGCTGACCGACCGATTGGCAATCATCCGCTCGTTGACGCACAACGACCCCGCGCATTTGTCGAGCGGTCACGTCACGCTAACCGGCCATTTAGCGCCCGTTGTGAAAAGCGATGCCGAGCCTCCCAGTGATCGCGACACGCCGCATCTTGGTTCGGTCGTAGCGCGGATGCGCCCCGGCGATCCTGTGGTGCCGCCGTTCGTAACCTTGCCGTGGTTGGCGATGCACCCGGCGGCTCCGGGGGGCCGTTCGCCTGGGCAGAACGGCGGATGGCTTGGTTCGCGCTACGATCCCATGTTGATCGCTGGCGACCCGAACGCGGCCAATTGGCGCGTCGATGAGTTGTCGCTTTCGGACGACGTTACGGTGGCGCGTCTCGATAGCCGAAAGTCATTGCTTGCCGAGATCGACCAGCAGCGCCGTATCGCCGAACGCGCTGCCGACGCGGGGCTCGACAATTTCAAGCAGAAGGCAATTGGGCTGTTGAGCGCGCCCGCGGCGCGACAGGCCTTCGACCTGGCGGCCGAGTCCGACGCGATGCGCGACCGCTATGGCCGCAACATTCACGGGCAAAGCGTGCTTCTGGCGCGCCGCCTGGTCGAGCATGGCGTCTCGCTGGTGTCCGTCAATTGGCACAACGATGGCCGGAACTTCTGGGATACGCACGGCAATAATTTCAATCGGCTGAAAGACGATCTGATCCCACCTGCGGATCAGGCTCTCTCGGCGCTGCTCGAAGATCTCGAACAGCGAGGAATGCTGGACGAGACGATCGTGGCTTGGGTTGGCGAATTTGGACGTAAGCCACAGATAACGACCGCCGGCGCCGGCCGCGACCATTGGCCGCGTTGCTACAACGGACTCTTGGCCGGGGGCGGAATTCGAGGTGGCACGGTTTACGGGGCAAGCGACGCTCACGCTGCGTATCCGGCTGCTTCGCCTTGCTCACCTCAAGACTACGTGGCCACGATCTATCATGCGCTCGGCATCGATCCGGCCACGAAGCTGGTCGACCGGATGGGGCGACCGCTGGCCGTGTGCGAGGGGCGGGCGTTAGCCGATCTGTTCGCATAAATGCGCCTAATTGTTTGACAACCCCCTTTGCGCCGGTTTAAGGTCATGGGAGCGACCGCGAGAGTTTCGAGGGGAAACGCTCGCGTCAGCGACCGAAGTCCTGCCAGAAGTGTGACTTTCGCTTCGGCTGCCTCCCCGGTGGTCGACTGCGAATAAGCCCCGCCCTTTGCTTCGCTTTCACGCCCCACGACGCTGCCCGCAGCGCCCCCAACCGGGTCCCGAACAGGGCCTGAAACTCGGTTATGAATTCCCACCGCTCTATGGCCGGTATTACGTCAGCACGATCATTGCCTGCAATTGCCATGGCTCTATTTGTCGTGACCGTGGCAGTCACGATGCTGGGCGACGTCGCTCAAGCGCAGCCCCCAGCGATCAGCCATGCATTGCCCGGCGCGCTGGCGCCCGGTAAGCCGACGGATATCGTTTTCTTCGGTGGCAATCTCGCCGGCCCGACGGGCATCTGGTGGAACATGCCAGCCGAAGCTGCGCTGACGCCAGGTTTGGAAAAGAATGGTACCGAGCCGGGGCAGATCAGTTATCGGGTTAACGTGCCGGCGACGGTTCCCGTGGGAATCTATGGGATGCGCCTCGCCACGGGAGGTGGCATTTCGAGCCTGCGGTTGGTGATGGTCGACGACCTGCCGAGCATCACGAAAATCGGCACGAACAAAACACTGGCCGCGGCGCAGGAAATCGCCACCAGCGTGGCCGTTGACGGCGCGTGCGAACCGGAAAGCTACGACTTCTATAAGTTCAACGGTGTCGCCGGACAAAGGATTACTGTCGAGGTTGTAGCGCGCCGGCTGGGTTACCCGCTGGACCCGGTCATTCGCTTGCTCGACGCGACGGGCAAGGAACTGGCCTACAGCGACGACGCGCCAGGCATCGGCGCCGATTGTCGCTTTGCTTACACGCTGCCGACCGTCGGGACGTATTACCTTGAGCTACGCGACATTCGTTATCAGGGGGGCGGAACGCATCGCTATCGTTTGCGGATGGGTAACTTCCCGTTAGCCACTGCCGTGTTTCCCTCCGGTGGCCGGCGTGGCAGTGGAGCGAAGTTGCAAGTCGCTGGCTATACGAGCGACGAAGTGCCGCCCATGAATGTGCCGATTCCTGGCGACGGTGCCGCCGAGCGGATGCCATTGTCGGCGAAATTTCCGACCGGCCAGGGTTCGACGATGGTCAGCCTGGCAACGGATGGTCTAACCGAGCAAATCGAACTGGAACCGAATGACACCCCCGAGACCGCCTCGCCGATCGGAATACCGTCGGCCGTGAACGGTCGCTTCGACAATGCCAAGGACCGTGACTATTACCAATTCGAAGCTAAGCAAGGGCAGCGCTTTCTCTTCGCCGGAAAGACGCGCAGCCTCGGCTCGCCGAGTGACCTCTACCTGCGCGTATTGAAAGCCGATGGCGGACAGGTTGCCGAGGCCGAGGATACTGGCGGAGACGAAGGAGTCCTCGATTTCACCGCGCCGGCCGATGGCGTGTACCGTCTGCTGGTCGAAGATTTGTTGCGCCGCGGCGGTCCGGAATATGTCTATCGCGTAGCCATCGAGCCGTATCAGGCTGGCTTCACGCTGGCTGTCGAAGCGGACAAGTTCGATGCGCCAAAGGGAGGCGTATTTGTCGCCAAAGTGACCTGCGCCCGCCGCGACTACGAGGGGCCGATCTCGTTGGCTCTGGAAGGAGCCGGCGATGGACTTGTCGTAGCGGGGAATACGATCGGTGAGAAGGGGAAAGAAACCGTCCTGCACGTCACGCTACCACCCACCTTCGATCAGGGGCGTTGGGTGAATTTTCGCGTCGTCGGCACCGCAAAGATTGGCGAGACGAACGTTAAAGCGGTAGCCAGTACGATCGCCCCCTTGAAAGGAGCGTTTAACGGTTGGGCTTATCCGCCGGCGAATCTCGACGGCTTGATAGGTTTGGGCGTTGGCGCCGCCTTCGCGGATTTTTTCCAACTCGCACCACCTGCCGGTGTGGTCGTTCCGTTTCCGCAAATCGTCGGCGCTACGTCGTTCAAGGTGCAGGTGACCCGGTCGAACAACTTCGATGACAAAGTCGATCTGGGGGTCGAAGGTCTACCGCCGGGCGTTACGGCAAAAGTCGCACCGATCGAGAAAGGAAAGCCCGACGCAACGATCGAGCTATCCGGACCCGCCGGGCTGGCGGAAGGGGATTACCCGTTCCGTGTCGTCGGCACGGCGACATTTCAAAATCAGCCGAAGCGCGTGACTGTGGACAACCTTGTCCTGCATGTCGTAAAGCCCATTCAAGTTTCAGTCGCGCCGGCAGGCCCGCTACCGGCCGGCGGCAAACAGGCCGTGAAGCTCACGCTGACGCGTTACGGCGATGCCAATGGACCGGTCACCTTGCGGTTCCGGCCATTGCCGGCGGGTATCACCATGCCGCCGGAAATCACGGTGCCCGAGGGGCAAAGCGAGGCCACGCTCGAACTCGTCGCAACGGCGGAGGTGGTAGCGGGCAAGGCGGAATTGGCGCTGGTTGCGTCGGCGAAAGTAAAAGATCGCGCGATCACGATCGAGAGCGATCCGGTGAATCTGGAGATTACTCGGCCGTAGCGTACTTCCAAGGTCGTGTGGCCTTTGGGACCAAACGCTCTGTCGATTATTGAAAACGTAAGCAGCTCATAGCGAGGGAGAAGCGATGCGCCGTTTTACATGCTGTACCCGTCGGACCTGGAATGTGATCTGCCTGGCGATGCTGGCCCTGTTGGGAACGGCGCTGGCTGCCGATCGACTGCGTGCCGAGCCCGCAGCGACCGCCGACATACCGCTCGAACCGGTCGTCGTGGGGACGCCGGAGCGAATCGAGGTGCAGCCTGCCGCATTTCAGTTGGCAACGCCGCAACGGCGGATGCATCTGATCGTCAGCGGTTTCTACGCCGACGGCACAACGCAGGACTTGACTAGGTCCGCGCAGTTCAGCTCGAGCGATGAAAAAATCGTTCGCATCGAGCAAGGTGTGGCGATCCCCGTCGGCGACGGACAAGCCGCGATCACGATCACCAGTGGTGGTCAAACCGCGACGACCACGGTCGAGGTTTCGAATCAGTCTCACCCCGAGGCTGTGTCGTTTGAATACGGCACGCTGGTCGCGTTATCCAAGCAAGGGTGCAATTCCGGCGCGTGTCACGGCTCGCCCAGCGGCAAGGGGGGATTCCGCCTGTCGCTGCGGGCTTACGATCCGGCGGTCGATACCGAGACGCTAGTGCGCGAGGCGTTCGGCCGCCGCACGAACGTATACGAGCCGGACGAAAGCTTGCTGCTGCGGAAGCCTCTGATGGAAATCGCGCATGGCGGCGGTCGCCGTTTGAAGAAGGCGGACCCCAGCTATGCGATCTTGAAGGAATGGATCGCTCAAGGCTGCAAGGCTGATCCGGCCGATGCCCCACGTTGTGTGAAGGTTGATGTTTATCCACGGCAGCGTGTGCTGCGTCGTCCGGCTCATACGCAGCAGATGCTGGTGCTGGCGCACTTCAGCGACGGCAGCGTTCGCGACGTGACGGAACTGGCCTGCTTCTCTAGCTCGGATGAAAGCGTCGCCACGGTCGACAACGATGGCTTTGTCGTCGGGCTGGATCGCGGCGAATCGGCAATCCTGGTCCGCTATTTGGAGAAGATGGAGACGGCATCCTTGGTATTCCTCAAGGATATCGAGGGCTTCAAATGGAACGCCCCACCGGAAAACAGCTTCGTCGACCACGACATCTTCGAAAAGCTCCAACAACTGCAGATTCTCCCTTCGGATCTGTGCAGTGATGAGGAATTTGTCCGCCGCGTCTATTTGGACGTCATCGGAGAACTGCCGTCGGTAATTGATGCACAGAAGTTTCTGGCCGACACCGCACCGGACAAACGGGCGAAGCTGATTGATGCTTTGCTCGATCGGCCCGAGTATGCCGATTTCTGGGCCATGAAATGGGCCGATCTGCTGCGGTTGCGCGGCAACAAAGTCACGCCGGCAGGTGTTTACAAGTTTCATCGTTGGCTGGTGGCCGCCTTGCGCGACAATATGCCGGCCGACCAGTTTGCCCGCACACTGCTCACCGCCGATGGCAGCACGTACTCGAATCCGGCGGCAAATTTTTATCGCACCGCGGCCGATACGAATGACTGCACCGAAACGACGTCGCAATTGTTCTTGGGCATTCGCATCCAATGCGCCAAGTGCCACAACCATCCCTTCGAGCGGTGGACGCAGGACAACTACTATGGCATCGGTGCCTTCTTCAACCGCATTCAGAAGAAGCCCGGCATGACGCCGGAAGAACAAGTGGTATGGATCGCCCGCAGCGGCGAGGTCACACAGCCGCGTACCGGCAAGCAGATGAAGCCCTGGCTGCCGCTAAAGGGGGACGCCGAGGTCACGGGCGACGAGGATCGACGCGATTCGTTCGCCAATTGGCTCACCGCGCCCGACAACCCCTTCTTTGCCAAGGTGGAAGTTAACCGCATGTGGGGGCACCTGATGGGGCGCGGCATCGTCGAACCGGTTGATGATTTCCGTGATTCGAATCCGCCGGCCAGTGCCGCGCTATTGGATCACCTGGCCAAGGATTTCGTCGCGCACCGCTTCGATCGAAAGCACACCTTGCGCACCATCCTCAACAGTCGGGTCTACCAGTTAAGTTCGCGTAAGAATGACTTCAATCGCACCGATACCAAGTACTTCTCGCATGCCACGACTCGGCTCTTAAGTGCCGAGCAACTGTTGGACGCCATCTGTCGCGTTACCGGGATCGACGAGAAGTTCGCCGGTCTCCCCTCGGGCACTCGCGCGACCCAACTCCCCAGCCCTGACACGGACAATTACTTCCTGAAGGTGTTCGGCCAACCAGCTCGCGAGACGGCTTGCCAATGCGAGCGTTCGAGCGACTCGAATCTGTCGCAGGCGTTGCAGATGATCAATGGTCCGCTCGTGCATTCCAAAGTACGCGACGAAAAGAACCGGCTACGGTCCCTGGTCGCGGCCGGAATGGGTGATGCCGACCTGGTCAGCCAGCTTTACCTGGCGGCCTTGTCGCGGCCGCCCAGCGAGGCCGAAGTGGGGGCTGCCACCCGCCATATCACGGCCAGCGGTGACCGCATGCGCGGCTTGGAAGATGTCTGCTGGGCGTTGCTGAACGCCAATGAGTTTTTGTTCCAGCACTAACTGTGCCGTCGCGAGAGAAATGGCTTTTTGATCGCCACGCCTGTCACCTATGGCAGACGGCAATGGGCGAAGTTGATACGAGGTTAAACGCATGCAAGCGATTCGAACGCTCTCCGTGATTCTCATTCTCCTGGTCGCAGCTGTCAGCTCGGTCCGAGCGGACGAGCCGGCCGCTCAAACGGCAACGCCGGTCAGCTTTACGAAGGACGTGGCCCCGATCCTGGTGCAGAAGTGCCAGGCTTGCCATGGTCCGGCCGACCCGAAGGGAGACTTTCAGACCACGACGTTCGAGTTGTTGGGCAAAGCAGGGGCGAGTGCTTCGGCCCCGATAACGGCGGGCAAGCCCGACGAGAGCGAACTGTTGCGGTTGATCGCCTCGGAAGACACCGGTGAGCGGATGCCGAAAGACGGTGATCCGCTCTCAGCGGAGCAAGTCGCCACGGTCCGCCGTTGGATCGAAGAGGGGGCGAAGTTCGACTCGCCAGACCCCAAGGCGCTGTTGGCCTCGATCGTGCCGCGGCTTCCGCATCCGGCTCCGCCCGAAACCTACCGCGTACCCGTCCCGGTGACGGCGCTTGCCTTCCGTCCTGACGGTCAGGAGTTGGCGGCCAGCGGCTATCGCGAGATAACGATTTGGAATCCAGCCACTGGGGCCCTGTTGCGCCGCATTAAGGATGTGCCGCAGCGCACGTTGGGGCTGGCGTACAGCCCGGATGGATCTCTATTGGCGGCGGCCGGCGGCCTGCCAGGTCAGTCGGGCGAAGTCACGTTGTATGACCCTGCGACCGGAAAGAGCGTTCGGCAACTCGGATCGATGTCGGATGTTGCCTGGGGAGTGGCGTTCAATCCTGCCGGTAATAAGTTGGCGGCCTGCGGGGCGGATCGCTCGATTCGTATCTACGACGTGGCGACCGGCAAAGAAGATCGCGTGATCGAGGATCATGCCGACTGGGTCATGGCCATTGCCTGGAACCACGACGGCAGCAGGCTCGCCTCGGCCAGCCGCGATAAGACCTCGAAGCTATTCGACGCTGCGACGGGGGAGTCTCTGGTGACCTACCCGGGCCACGGCGAACAGGTCTTCGGCGTGGCATTCAACGCCGATTCCAGTCAGGTTCTGTCCTCCGGTCGGGACAAGAAAATCCACATCTGGAAATCAGCCGATGCCGGAAAGATCGCGGAGATCACCGGCTTCGGCCAAGAGGTCTACGACGTCACGGTGCAGGCGGGGCAGATCTTCTGCTGCTCGGCCGATAAGACGGCCCGGCAGTTCGAGGCCGGTGAGCGAAAAGCTGTTCGCAACTACGAGGGGCATGTCGACTGGGTTTACTCCCTGACCTACAACGACAGCACGAAGCGGCTGGCCACCGGCAGCTTCGACGGGGAAGTTCGCGTGTGGAACACCGCTGATGGCGCTCTCATCACGGCTTTCAAAGCCGCGCCTGGTTACGCACCGGCAGCCACGCAGCCAGTTGCGCAGCAAGCTGCCGCCAAATAGATTCCCATTCGCGGAGCAGGTCATGGGCTGGGCGCCTATGGGAGCCTGATGCCGCAACGATTTCCGACTCCCGCGCTCGTGAATCTTGTCACGAACTCCCTAGCGCGCTACTGGCTGCAAAATGCGCAGTCCGACCCTATCCTTCGTTTGACTTCCTGCATATTGTGGAATTAGGCAAGCGAGTTCTTCGCTCAGCCTCACATCTTTTCCCTCTCATTCTTCGATTTTCACGCGGTGTCGCAGATGGATGCGCACATCGTTTCGAATATTGGCATCGGGTTTGCTTCTGAGCCAGTCGCATCCTTGAGGCGGAAACGCCTCGGGCAACTGCGACTGAGAGAGTTCGATGCATTCCGTCTTGTTCTTGATTGCCCGAACTCTGCCCGGGAGGAATGGCAGAGAAACGTAAGAATCGCAAACGCTTCTTAGAGTGTTTGCCCTAAACAGAGTTGAGGCGCCCCATGTTTCCCTCTTGGGCCGTCAATCGGTCCCGCTCGCTGTTCGCATCTGCGTCCCTTGCAAAGTCGCGAGGCTTGGCAAGAATACTGCTCGTCGGAGCGTTAGCATTCTTCGCCATTCTTGGCGCAGCCGGCATCGCAGAGGCTGAAGAATCTCGCGAAACCGAGAGCAAGGATCGAAATGCGAAGTTGGTCCTGGGGGTTCGCTGGGGTGACGCTGATTGCGCCAAGCGGCTCGATCGACGCACACGCAGTCTGTTGGCCGTCGTATCGTATTTGGGCGATTTCGATTGCCGTCTATCGTCCGAGGCCTTGAGTCACGCCCGGCCGGAACGTTTGGTCGTTGATGGCCCGTTTCAAGATACGCTGTTGAACATCCCGGTGCAGGGCAACGCCCATGTCGAAGGCGCGCTCAGCATGGTGCCCGTTCCGGACAATCAACGGGTCGTCGTCGATGTTCACGTTGACGGCACCGTCCGCCTGGCAGGGTCGGGCGTTTCGCATCGCGTACAGATCGAAAGCGACGCGACGGTCACGTTTCACGCGGTGAAGCGGATGTTCCTTGATGCCACGGGTTTGACGTGCCAACCGGCCTCGTGCATCGCCGAAAGCGATATGGTATTCAAGGAAATTACGGCCAAGCAGCAGCCACGACTTCTCGGCAAGTTTGCCGAGCGCGTCGCCCAGCAACGCGTCTCGGATAGCCATGAGGCGGCGGAAGAAGAATGCTCGGAGCATGTCGTGGATGCGATTTGTGCTGCCTTCGATCGCGAGTTGGGTAACTCCGTGAAGATCGTAAACCTGGCGCTCAGTGATTATTTGGCCAGCGCCACTGCCGAGAATCAAGCGCAATGGCAGCGGGTACGTTTTCTCTCGGCCGACGACAGTATCTCGATCACTCGCGATAGCGAAGTTCAGTCGCAATTCGCTGAGATGTCGGCCTTATCGGGCGCTTCGCGCCCGCCGGTGGTGTTGTGTATTTCGCGCCGATCTTTTGGAGTGGGGCATGCGTTGGCCGGATTGCAGCTTCTACAGCCCGCCGTTCCGGCGGGTTCGCCAGCGGCTGCTCCTGCCATGCCGCCAATGCGCGCCCGCGTAAGCTGGCAGAAAAAGACCGTGACGGTGACACTCGACCATGACCGTAGCATCGGCCTGGCGCAAGAACCCGTCATTGGCGCAGGACAGTAACGTTGTGGCTTGAACTCGTGACTTGTCAGGTCACATTGATGACGAAATCGCGCCCTTCCCACCGACCCGCATCGAGCCAATAGAAGGTGAAGCGGACTGGTGCCCGCTGGGCTGACTCCACCGGAATGTCGCAGTAATTCTGACCGATGGCGGTATGAGTTGAGTCGGAATCATTGGTGTGCTGCCACTCATCAATCGACCAGTGCAACCGAAACGCCGTTCGCGCGATAATCTTTAAACGAGTTCCGGCAGCAATCGTGGGCGGCTGTCGATTGAATTTCCAGATTTCGATCGGTTGTCGATCTCGCTGCGAAAGATACCGCTCGGCCACCGGTGGAAGCAGGTCGAAGACGCGGCCATCGGACGTGGATCGCAGCAGCTTGATATACTCGCCATGCGCCCAGACCAGCGGCATCGCCGCGCCGGTTTCACGGCCGAAGTACAACATTGCTTCGGGCTTGTCCGGTTGATCCCAGACCTGCTCAGGTAGTAGCGCGGTGGGCGTAGCGAATTTTTCCATCGCATGAATGTAAGGAGTCGGGCTGTGGCCGGCCGCAAGTTCGTAATGCCCCCGCTCGCCGGTTAACAACGGCCAGGCGTGCCCGTGCCCCCAACCCTCGAACGGGCCGCCGTCCAGTTTCTGACCATAGCCGTCGTGATTGTAGCGATGCCAGCATGGCCCGTACGGTGTATCAACGCGAAGCACCGCGTCGATGACGCGCAGGGAATCTTCCATCAGCGGCGTGCCCGCCGCGCGAATACCATAGCGCACCAGTTCCAGGAAACCCGCGTCAACAATGTTCTTTGCCGGAAAACCAGTCGGCGCGCCGGGAGGTTGATTCTTCAACTCGATCCAGCCGCGGTTCGGGTCCTCGTCCGCGAACGGATCGCCCGGAGTTACGGGATGCAGGCGGATGTAATGCCGTGAAATGCCAGGCACGAGTTCGCCGGCCGTCGTGACGGTCCATTGGTCGACGTGCGATTCGAGAAAATCGGCGTAGTCTTCCAGCAAGTTGGCCGTGGTTTCGTCACGTCGTTGGCGCGCGAAACTGGCGGCGCAAATCAGGCCTGCGATATTTGCGGCCAATGTTGACGGCGAATATCCGCCATTCTCTTCCCAGCGCTCCTGTGGCGTGGCGGGACCATGCTCAATTAAGTAGCCGGCGGCGTTGCGAATCATGGGCCAGGGATCGAAGCCGTCTAGTCCGTCCGCAGCCTGCAGACGCCAGGCGAGCATGATTGGGAACGAAACTTCGTCCAACTGCACGCCGCGCCAGTACGGCTCGCCACTGATCCAAAAGTTTTGAAAAAAGCCGCCGTCGGGGCATTGCGAACAGGCCAGGTAAATCAGCGCCCGCAGCGGTGGCTTTGTATGCCCCGCGGCCAGCAGCCCGGTGGCGCTGTTGCACATGTCGCGGGTCCACACCAGGTGGTAGCCGCCGAGGGCATCGTCTCCCATAACCTCGCCCCACGGCGTGCTGAGCGAGGCGATCGTAGCGCCGTCGAAGATCTTGTCTTCATGCGCCAAGATCAAGCTATGGCTGGTGCGGTAGAGATTCCCGCCGTCGCCTGCGTGGGGAATGGGTTCCGTACGCAGATGGTCGGCGGCGCGGGCCCATTGGCCGGTAAACGTTTTCAAGTGGGCGTCAAATGGCTCGCTCAACGATTGCGCGATGGAAACGAGCGCCTGGTGCATGGTGTAGCCGAAGCTGAGCGCCAAGGTGAACTCGTGGCTCACGCTCAGATCAAGCTCGCCGGTCAGCGCGATATTGCCGTCGGTGGCCGAATCGAATTGCCAGTCCATGCGAAAATCATGGGCCAGGTCTTGCCAGCCATCGGTGATGCCAACATATCCGCACGAAGTCTTGGCAAAGGGGATCGTCGCCTGCATCGCAAGCCAGATGCCATTCTTGTGCGCCGTCAGAGCCAATCCGTGCGGCGTCTGCGCGACATTGCCGTTATTGTTCCAACCTCCTACGTCGAGGTGCGGCGCCAACAGGACGTAAAGCTTTAGCTTGTGAAGCAGATCGTCCGGCGCATCCAACTTGGTGTGCAAGAGCAAGCAGGGACGGTGCGGATCGGTGATCACTTGCCGTTCGAGCGTGTAGCGCCCCTGAGGACAGTGTGTGGTAATGCGATAGCCGAGCGTATTCGGAGCGAGGCATGTGGAAACGTGGTGAGCGTGCCGCCGGCCGTCGTGAAAGAAGGTCTCGCCGTCGGTCACCATGTATTGCAAGTCGCGAATCTGAGGTCGATCAATTGTCGGAAAAGAGACTTCGTTGATCGTCCCGCGCGACATTGTGAACCAGATGCGGCTGAGATCGGAATAGGCGGTGCCGACCCCTTCCTTATTGGCTCGTGTCCAGCGTGGAGGAATTCCGGGGGCACCGGTCGCAGGATTCTTGTTCAACAATTCCGCCACGTGGAAAGACTCCTGACAAAAAGTTGGCGCGGCACGCTCTGCCGCTGACGATCGGCCACCGCGATGCCTGGCTGCTGTTCGCAACCCCAGGTGCGCATCCGCCGGGTGGCGGGAAAGGTAGCTTGGGGATGGCTTGATCCCAGGCCTGCAAGTTTACGCTGCCGGAATGTCCCTCGCATGCCGTCGGGCCTCATTCGTGGGCGATTGCGCTCGCTGTGAACGCCTGTGCCCCCGAAGATTCGTTAGAGCCGGCGCCCTGCGCCGGTTATTTGATGCCTGCCGATAATGCTTGGCGACCGATTGCCGAAGCGGTACACTGCACACGCATTCACGGCCGGATGTAGTTCGGGACGCGAAATCCTCTTATCGATGACTAGCCGGGCAAAAAGTAGCAGACGATAGGCCTGCCGCGTGGCGCAGATGCTATCGCAAACTAATTGCCTCCGCTTGCGGCGTTTAGGTCCGTGGGCCGGCAAGTACTCGATAGTCCCTCGATCGCTGTCAAGGAATGATGGGCGACGCACAGCACGGAAATGGCTTTCGAGCAACAGCGAGTCGGCGGCGTGCCTGGCGCTGCGCCTTGTGCCTCGCGTCAATTCTGCTCGTTGCTTTGGTCCGCTCGGCCGCGGCGGATGACTTGTCGGTATTTCATCCCGCGTCTCGGCCCGCGGCTTCGATCCGCGATCTGTTCTACCTGGTCTTCGGCATCACGGGGGCCATCTTTGCCCTCGTCGAGGGGATGCTGGTCTACGCGGCTTGGCGATATCGCCGCCGAAAGGCGGGGAACGACCCGGAGCCCGCGCAGGTTTACGGCAGTCAGCCGCTGGAAGTGGCTTGGACCGTGGCGCCACTGTTGATCGTGTTTGTGTTGTTTCTCGTGGTCGTGCGCAGCGTTTTCGAAGCGCAGGAAGGAAACGACGATCCTCCAGCACTGCGCGTGCAATTGATTGGCCATCAATGGTGGTGGGACGTCGTCTATCTCGATGAGCAGCCCGGCGCGGGCGTGCATACCGCCAATGAATTGCACGTGCCGACGGGCACGGATGGCCAGCCGGCACGAATCGAGGTTGAGCTGTTGTCGGCCGACGTGATCCACAGTTTTTGGGTGCCACGCTTGGCCGGAAAAACCGACCTGGTGCCAGGGCAGACTAACCACATGTGGTTTACGGCCGAAGAGCCGGGGACGTTCTTCGGTCAATGCGCCGAGTTCTGCGGTATGCAGCACGCCAACATGAAGCTGCGCGTTGTGGCCGAAAGCGCGGAGTCATTCCAGGCGTGGCGCAAAAACGAGGCACAGCCGGCGCTGGCGCTGGCGAACGTCACCAAGGGGCGCGAGCGATTTCTGTCGCTTTCCTGCGTCAATTGTCACACGATTCGCGGCACTGCGGCCCACGGGACGGTGGGCCCGGACCTGACGCATCTGATGACGCGCCGTACGATCGCGGCGGGCGCCGCTGACAACGATCACGAGCAACTGCGCGCTTGGATCGCCGATCCGGACTCGATCAAACCGGGTTCCGAGATGCCCAACATGCGTCTCAGTTCGGCTGAGATTGACGCGGTTGTCGATTATTTGGAAACCCTGCACTAATTGTCGTTCGTTCTGCTTATATGGCTGTGCTCGATCATCCCGCCGAGAACGTTTCGCCACCGGTCGCCCAACGTGCGCCGTCGTGGGCGACGACGCTCGACCACAAGCAGATCGGCATCCTGTACATCATCACGAGCCTGATATTCATGGCCGTGGGGGGGCTCGAGGCGCTGATCATACGCGCGCAGCTGTGGGTGCCGGACTCTCACCTGGTTGGACCGGACATGTTCAACCAGCTCTTTACCATGCACGGCACGACGATGGTCTTCTTCGTCGTCATGCCGATGCTATTCGGATTTGGAAATTACCTGATTCCGCTGATGATCGGTGCGCGGGATATGGCGTTTCCCCGGTTGAATGCCTTCAGCTACTGGATGTTCGCCTTCGGCGGAACGCTGACGTACCTGAGCTTTCTGGCCGGGGGTGCTCCGAACGTAGGTTGGTTCGCCTATGCGCCGCTGACGGAGTACGCCTTTTCGCGCGACCATAGCACCGACTATTGGATTCTCGGACTCATGGTCAGCGGCATCGGCACCACGGCCACGGCCGTGAATTTGGTGACCACGATTCTGGTCATGCGAGCCCCCGGCATGTCGCTGGCGCGGGTGCCGCTGTTCGTGTGGATGATGATGTTCGATGGTGTGTTATTGATCTTTGCACTGCCGCCGTTCACGGCTGCCGCGATCATGTTGCTGCTGGATAGGGGGTTGGGCGCGCATTTTTTCGATACGCAGGCCGGCGGCTCGGCATTGTTATGGCAGCACCTGTTCTGGTTCTTCGGGCATCCCGAAGTGTACATCATGGCGCTGCCGGCCTTTGGAATCATTTCCGAGGTCGTGCCCGTCTTTTCGCGCAAGGTGATTTTTGGCTACGAGTCGGTCGCGGCGGCAACAGTGGTGATCGGCGTGATCTCGATGGGGGTCTGGGCGCATCACATGTTCACGGTAGGCATGAGCGATGCCTTGGATGCGATTTTTTCGGGAGCGTCGTTTCTGATCGCGGTGCCGACCGGCATCAAGATGTTCAACTGGATCGCCACGATTTACGGCGGCAAGATTCGCATGCAATCGCCAATGCTGTTCGCGGTGGGCTTTTTGGCGATGTTTCTAATCGGAGGATTGACTGGCATTATGCTGGCCGCGGTGCCGATCGACTGGCAAGTCAGCGACAGCTACTTCGTGGTCGGGCATTTTCATTATGTGCTGTTTGGCGGCAGCTTGTTCGCCATCATGGCCGCCTATTACTTCTGGTTTCCGAAGATGACCGGCCGTTTGTTGAGCGAGCGCCTGGCACGCTGGCACTTCTGGCTGATGCTTGCCGGCTTTAACCTCACCTTTTTTCCCATGCATATCGCCGGCCTGCTGGGAATGCCGAGGCGCATTTACACGTATTCGGCCGATCGTGGTTGGACGATCTGGAATCAGCTTTCGACTGTCGGCGCCATGCTGCTGGCGGTCAGCTTCTTGTTCTTCTTCTGGAATCTGTTTGTGTCGTGGCGGCGCGGGGAATCGAGCGGTGATGATCCGTGGGATGCGTGGACGCTCGAATGGGCCACGACTTCGCCCCCGGCGCACTACAACTTCGAAGAAATCCCGATCGTGCGGAGCCGCCGGCCGCTATGGGATTTGAAGCATCCGGAAGATCCCGACTGGGAACACGAGTAGGACACCCGATTCATGAGTGAAGCACATCTGACTAGCGCCGCCGCAACCGGCCACGGGCATCATCGTGGATTCCCGGCCGCCGATTTCAACGAAGAGCATCGCGTGCAGGTCGGGATGGCGTGCTTCATTTGTTCCGAAGCGGCGTTCTTCAGCACGTTGATCGTGGCGTACATCACCTATTTGGGAAAAGACACGATAGGACCAACGCCGGCCGAGGTGCTGCGCTGGCCGCTGGTGATCGCCGGCACCATTGCGCTCGTGTCGAGCAGCTTTACCGTGCATTGGGCAAACAGCGCACTTCGTCAAGGAGACTTGTCTGCCTTTCGCCGATGGCTGGCCGCGACGATTCTCCTGGGAATTGCGTTCTTGGCGGGGACGGCGGCGGAGTGGCGCGACTTGATCGTCGAGCACGGACTCACGATTGGTACGAACCTTTTCGGCACGACCTATTTCACCTTGGTCGGATTTCATGCGCTGCACGTCACGGTGGGCGTGATCGTGTTGACGTTGATGCTTGCGTTGTCAGCGAAACGATTCGTATCGCAGCAACATCAGGTGGGTTTCGAGGTGGTGAGTTGGTACTGGCATCTCGTCGATTCGGTGTGGTTAGTGGTTTTTACCGTCGTGTATGTCATTGGCCGCTGACATGACCGCATAGGCAACAAGACGGCACCCGCAATATGAATAGTTCGGAAGCAACGATGGCCGAGCACGGCGCGAACCGTGAAACGATCCGGATGCCGATCGAGACGGCGTCACCGCTGGTCGTTTCGCTGGGCATTACGCTGTTGTGTGCAGGCTGTGTGACGAATTGGGCTTTGTCGGGCTTAGGGGCGGCGTTATTGATCGGCGGTCTGGCTCGTTGGATTTCGCAACTGCTACCCGGTCGCGGCGAGGAAGAGCATGCCTGGGTGCCGATCGACCAACGGGCGCGTGCCATCGAACGAGTTGACGTGGCGATTGAATCAAGGCCGCGCGGCTTTATCGCGCGCATGCAAGTGCCAGCCCAGGTGCATCCTTACTCGACCGGTGTGCGCGGCGGCATCGTCGGCGGCGCAGCCATGGCCATCGTTGCCTTGGCCTACGGCCTAGTGAGTGGGCGCGGGATTTGGTACCCGGTGAATCTGCTGGCCGCGATGTTGCTTCCATCAATGTCCGAAATGACGGGCGCCGAGCTCGAGCAATTCGATGCGACGGCGCTTGTGCTTGGCTTGGTGATTCACACAATTGTGTCGGCGACGTCCGGATTGTTTTACGGAATTTTATTGCCGACCTTGCCACGCTATCCCGTGTTATGGGGCGGAGTGATCGCGCCGCTGTTATGGACAGGCGCCATATATGGCTTTATGGGCGTGCTGAACCCGGTAATGAACTCGCGCGTCGATTGGCCGTGGTTCATTGCTTCGCAAGTCGTTTACGGCGCGACGGCCGGCCTGGTCGTGGTGCGATCGAAGAAGGTCCCTTTGCGTCCGGTTTAGCCAACAATGTCGTTTTCGAATCCAATTCTGCTTGTGAAACGTGTGCCATCGTCTTTATGAACGTTAATTCGAGAACGCTGCCAGATTCACGCCGTATTATCGGCTTGTGCTGCGCGCTGGCGGCCGTGGCACTCGCGGTTATGGCACTGGCGGGCTGCGGACGTCGCGAAGCGCTCAAGCACTTCGAGCGGCCTGGCGAGATCCGCGACTTTGTGAAACTGTTTGCCCAGAACTGTTCGGGTTGTCACGGCGCTGACGGCAAGTTTGGTCCGGCGCCACCCCTGAATGACTCGCTCTTCCTGGCCATTATTCCCGATGCCGAATTCACACGTGTAGTTTCCCAGGGACGCACGTCGACTTTGATGCCCGCCTTTTCAAGAGGGAGCGGCGGCACGTTGACCGATGAGCAGATCGCGATTCTCGTGCGCGGCGTGCGGTCGAAGTGGGGCAAGGCAGACGTCGCGGACGCTGCGTCGCTGCCGGCGTATGTTGCTCCGGGCGATGCCGCAGAGGGGCAATCCTCAAAGAACCATGAGACCGCCTTGCAACTCTTCGGACTCGCGTGCGGCAACTGCCATGGCGCGCAGGGGCAAGGAGGCAAGGAGGCCGGGGCTTTGCATGATGCGGCATTTCTATCACTGATCAGTGATCAGGCGCTACGGCGAATCGTGATCACGGGTCGCGCGGATCTTGGCATGCCGGATTTTCGCCGCTTGGGCGCGATGCTGCCCGACGGTA
Source organism: Pirellulales bacterium (assembly GCA_036499395.1). NCBI lineage: Bacteria > Pseudomonadati > Planctomycetota > Planctomycetia > Pirellulales > Pirellulales bacterium. The sequence goes on along the minus strand of DASYDW010000136.1, from coordinate 91,096 downwards.
AGCCGCTCTCGAACCAACAAATCGCGGAGGTCGTGGCGTTACTTGCTTCGTGGCGACATCCCATGGATAGCCACAAAGAGCCGACCGATCAGGCGGGGGGATTATGACAACGACAGAACATTCGCAGGCACCCGCCGATGCCGCGCCGGCTGATCCGCACCGCCGGCGCGTGCTGGGCTGGCTGAGCGTTGTGCTGGGCGCGCTATCGACCGTGGCAGCGGGTGTGCCGATCTTGGGTTATTTGCTATCGCCGGTGCTGCGCACGCCGACCAACGAATGGATTGACCTGGGGCCGGTCGAAGATTTCCCTGAAAAGCAGACGCGACTGGTCGACTTTGTCGATCCGCTCCATCGACCGTGGGATGGCGATTCGCAACGTTTGGCCGCCTATGTTCGGCGTGCAGGGCCCGACGTATTTCAAGTATTTTCCGTGAACTGCACGCACTTGGGCTGCCCCGTTTCCTGGTTTCCGCAATCGGGTCTGTTTCTCTGCCCCTGTCATGGTGGCGTGTATTACGAAGACGGCAGTCATGCCTCGGGGCCGCCGCCGCGTGGGCTTTATGTGCTTGAAAATCGTGTGGCGAACGGCCGACTGTCGATCCGGGCCGGGCGTTTGCCAACCCTGCAGCAACCTGGCTGAAAGAATTCGAACATGCGATCGATCGTGGGTAACGTGGTTGGCTGGCTGGATGACCGGCTCGGGCTGCGCAGCGCCATGTTGCCGATTCTCGTGCATCCCGTGCCGCGTGGGCTGGGATGGTTCTACGTGTTTGGCAGCGCCACGCTATCGATGTTCGTGCTGCAAATCATCACAGGCATCTGTTTGGCCGTGGTGTACGTGCCGTCGGCGGCTGATGCTTACACAAGTCTGGAATATTTGAATACCGAGCAACCGCTTGGTTGGCTGCTGCGCGCCGTGCATTATTGGAGTGCGACCGGCATGGTCGTGATGTTGGTCTGTCATGCCACGCGCGTGGTCCTGATGGGAGCGTTCAAATATCCTCGCGAGTTGACGTGGCTGTTAGGCGTGGGACTATTGTTCGTAACCTTGGGGCTGGCATTCACCGGCCAGGTGCTGCGCTGGGATCAGGATGCCTATTGGGGTGTCGGCGTGGGGGCGGCCATGACGGGGCGCGTTCCAGTGATCGGACCTGCCCTTGTGCATGTATTACTCGGCGGTCCCAACATCGGTGGTGAAACGCTGAGCCGATTCTTCGGCTTGCACGTGTTTGTCTTGCCGGCACTGGCAATTTTGCTGTTGGTGCCTCATTTGTACCTGGTTGTACGGCAAGGCATTTCGTCGCGCCCCCGCGCGGGCAGACCAGTAGATCCGCAAACTTATGACGCGGAATACTCAAAGGAATTGGCCGAAGGGGAGCCGTTTTTTCCCTACGATTTTATGAAAGACGCGCTCTTCTCGGCATGTTGCGTGCTGGTCGTGTTTGCGTTGGCGATCTCGTTTGGGCCGAAAGGGCCCAGCGGACCGCCCGACCCAACGTTGATCGCGGCCGAGCCACGTCCCGACTGGTACTTCTTGCCACTGTTCGCCTTGCTGGCGCTATCTCCGCCGCAGATGGAAACGGCCATCATGCTTGTGATGCCGGTCGTGGGCATCGCAATTCTTGTGTTGCTCCCTTTCGTTGCTGGCAAGGGAGAACGCAGCCCGCGCCGGCGACCGGCCACGGTGTTGATCGTGTTGCTGTTCTTCGCTGTTTATGGCGTGCTGTGGTGGTTGGGGAATGTCGCCCCGTGGTCGCCTGATATGAATGCTTGGAGCGGCACGCCGGTGCCCGAGCAGATGGTGAAGGATCTTTCGCCACAGCAATTGCAGGGTGCGGCTGTGTTTCAGAATAAGACGTGTCGGAACTGTCACGCGTTGGACGGAGCAGGGGGGAAACGCGGCCCAGACCTGACAACTGTCTCAACGCGTTTGGTGCGTGACGAGCTGATTCGTCAGGTGATTCAGGGAGGAGGCAACATGCCGGCTTACGGCAAGCAGCTTTCGCCCGCCGAGGTCGAGGCGTTGGTCTCGTTCTTGAGCACGTTAGGAAAGCCTGTCGCGGGCGCGCCCGAGCCTGCCGATGTGGCCGCGGGAAAATAGCCTAGATGGTCTGCGTCTGTGAGGCGCCTTCAAAGAAGAATCGAGCGCAGCGATCATGAATCCGACTGTCGCCGCGTTTCTTCGCTCGTGGTCGCTGGCTCCCTGGACGATTTTCGCGTGCGTCATTACTGGGGTCATCTACGCGCGCGGCTGGCGGCAGCTTGTTCTTCGGCCCGGCTCGCATTGGACCGGTTACCATCTAACGGCGTTCTTTGCTGGACTTGCGGCGCTGTTATTGGCGGTCTGTTCGCCGCTTGAGCCGTTTTCGGGGCTCTTGCTTTCGGCGCACATGGTTCAGCACATGTTGCTGATGTACGTCGCGCCGCCCTTGTTGCTGCTCGGCACGCCGCAGCTACCTTTAATGCGCGGTTTACCGCGCGAGGTGCTGAGGTATTGGATCGCTCCATTGCTGCGGTTGCGGGCCGTTCACATCGCCGTCGAGTGGCTCACGTATCCGCCGACAGGCTGGGTGGCGGCCACGGTCATGCTGTGGATCTGGCACATCCCGGTGATGTACGAGTTGGCGCTCGGCAGTGAGTTTTGGCACATAGCGGAACATGCCTGTTTTTTTGTTAGCGCGATGTTGTTCTGGTGGCCCGTCGTGCAACCTTGGCCCAGTCGACCGCTGTGGCCACGGGCGGCAATGCTCCCGTATCTGTTTCTGGCGGCGATGCCTGCGACAGTGCTCTGTGCGTTCTTGACCTTTGCGGATCACGTCGTCTATCCGCGTTATGATGCCGTGCCGCGCGTTGGCGGCCTCTCGGCGCTGACCGATCAGGCGGTGGCAGGGGCCTTGATGTGGGTGCTGGGTACGCTTGCTTATCTGGTGCCGCTCGCATGGATCGCGACACAACTGCTCTATCCAGGGCGTCGGATTCGCGGCACGCATCGTGGCGAGGAGTCACGCGTGAGTGAGGGCAGATTCTCAGCCCGGCAAATTGGACCGGCCTGGCCTCGGCCCGCTATCGCCATGGCATATTCTGCAAAAACGCAATCTGCTGCCTACGTGGCCCTTCCGATCATTACACGATCGCCGATGTTCGATGTTCTTCCGCGAAATCCGACCGGTTTGGCGCTGGCGAGTCTTGCGTCCACGCGGCAATTTGCTGGCGGCGAAGGAGTGATGACAACCCTTGCCGGGCCATCGCGGAAAGTTATGTCCGCAGACTTGCTGCGAATTCCCGTCCTCGGGCCTGTACTGAGTTGGCCCTATACGCGGCGAATTCTGCAATGTGGGCTGTTCCTGCTGGCCACGGTGATCGTAATCGACGGATTTACGGGCCCCGACGTCGCGCCGCTCAATCTGGCCGGAGTGTTACCGTGGGTGCATTGGCGCGGCATCCTGGTGCTGACGCTGTTGTTCGCGGGCAATTTGTTTTGCATGGCGTGCCCTTTGACGTTGCCCAGGGCCGTCGCGCGCCGCTTTGTGTCGCCTCGTTGGAATTGGCCGACCTGGCTGCGTTCGAAATGGCTCGCGGTGGGCCTGTTGCTGCTCTTCTTTTGGGCCTATGAAGCGCTCGATCTGTGGCTAAGCCCTTGGTGGACGGCCTGGATCATTGTCGGTTATTTCGTCCTAGCATTCGTCGTTGACGTTGTTTTTCGCGGGGCGGCATTTTGTAAATACGTCTGTCCGGTCGGGCAGTTTCAGTTCGTGCAGTCGCTGGTTTCGCCGTGGCAGGTGCGCGTGAGGGACACGTCGGTATGTGCCTCGTGTCGTACGAAGGAATGCATGCGAGGAGGCGATAACGTACGCGGCTGCGAAATGCAATTGCACGTGCCGCGCAAGCGCGACAATCTGGATTGCACATTCTGTCTAGATTGCGTGCATGCTTGCCCGGTGGCGAACGTTGGCATCTTGACGGCCATTCGAACGGCGGATGCGCCGCGCAGTGCTTCAGACGTAGCGGCGCCGCTGGGGCAGCGTGCCGACGTGGCGGCGCTCGTTGCATTTTTGACGTTTGCCGCCTTCTCAAATGCTGCCGGCATGATCGCGCCGGTCGTGGATGCCGAGCAGTGGCTCGAGCGCGCGACAGGCTTTTCGCCGATGGCCGTCGAGACGATGTACCTGCTGACGTCCCTGATCGTGATCCCTCTTTTGTTGCTGACGGTCGTTAGCTTCTTGGCGAGAGATTCGAAAGACCTCGCTGCAAGCGTCACTGGTGTCGTATCTCAATTCGCACCGGCACTCGCACCGATCGGCGCCGCGATGTGGCTGGCCCATTACGGATTTCACCTGGTTGTCGGGGCAAACACCTGGCTGCCGGCCACGGTACGCCTGGCCGGGGACTGGGGCTGGAAGATCGCCGGCACGCAGAGCATCGCGCGCCGTTGCTGTGCAATCGATCCGCCCGATTGGTTGCTGAGAGCCGAGATTTTCAGTCTCGATGTCGGTTTGCTCATGTCGCTGTACCTCGTTTTCCGGGCCGCCAACGATCCGTCGTCGTTACGACGCACCCTAAAGAAGTTCTTGCCCTGGTCCGCTCTAATCGTCGCACTGTTTGTGCTCGCGATTTGGATTGTGCATCAACCCATGGAGATGCGAGGAACATTGCCGGCCAATAGCGCTTTGGGAGGGACGCCGTGATCGATCACTACCTACGTTTTCTTACGGGCGCCACTATTGCGATGGTCATCGCCGGCGCCGCGGTGAGAGCGCAGGCCGACGGTGGGAAGTTATGTGTCAGCGAGCAAGTGGGAAGCTGGCGACTCTCGGTTTTCGCTTCCCGGTCGATGCTCGGCACGGGAGAGACCGATTTCACGGTTTGCGTGCAAGACGTCGATACCGGCAGCGTGGTTGCCGACGTTGGGGTGACAGTTACTGCCCGGCACGCAGCGTCGGGATCCGTAACTACGCGAAATGCCACCAGCGCCGAGGCGACGAACAAGCTGCTTCGCTCGGCACTTCTAAATTTGCAGCCGGCCGGCGATTGGCAGGTGACAGTCGACGTGACCAGCGCCAATGGCGAGCAGCATTCCGTCGGCTTTGAATTGGCTGTCCGCGCTTCAACCCCCGCCTGGTTTGACACGAGCTTGTGGGTGGGCTGGCCCATCATTCCGATCGCGCTTTTCTCGGTTCACCAGTTTCTAGTGCGAAAAAGAGCCGCGAAAAAATCAACCTTCGGCTAGACTGGGCGTACACGCCAGGCCGAGACGCTTGCCCAACTCCGGTGGAGGCTCTGATGCCAAGCCAATCCCGAATCTCAACCCAAGACGGTGACGCATCCCAGTCGACGTCCGACGACGAGTCGCCCAGCTGGCACGAGCGTTTTCGGGCAATCTTTGACGGCCTGCCTTTTCCCTGTGTCGTCTATGACGAACAGCGACGATTTCGCTTTATCAACAAAGCGATGGGTCAGATGCAGGGCCGGACGGAAAAAGAAGTCATCGGACTCCGCGACGAAGACTTGCTGCCCATTCAAGTCACGCAGTCGTACATGCCGCTGCTGTGTGCTGCCATCACCACGGGAAAACCGCAAACGGCCGAATGCGCGTTCCCCGGCCCACTGGGAACGTTTTTCTATATCGCTTACTTCATACCCGTGCTGGATAAATCGGGACAAGTTCGTGAAGTCCTGGGCATCAGCATCGACATTTCCCAGCAAAAAACGGTCGAACGCGAATTGCGCGGGCGGGACGACGAGATGCGTTCTCTGGCCGAGAATGCTCCGGACGTCATCGCCCGCTTTAATCGCCCGGGCCAGCATTTGTACGTAAATCGCCGCGTCGAGGAAGTTACGGGGCTGCCGCGTGAGGTGTTTCTGGGAAAGACTAACGCCGAATTGGAAATGCCGGCGCACCTGGTGGCGGAGTGGAACGAGTCAAGGTTAAAGGCCTTTGATAGTGGCCAGATCGTCGAAAGTGAATTCGCGTACGAGGGGCCAGATCGCGTTCGATATTTCGAGGCGCGCTTAATTCCGGAATTAGACGCCAGCGGCGTCGTGCAAACGGTGCTCGCAATGACGCGCGACATCAGCGCTCAGAAGCTGGCGCAGATGAAGCTGGCCGAAAGCGAAGAGCGCTTTCGCATGGCCTTCGAGTCGATTCCGGTCGGCATGTTCATGTTGGATGCCCGGCAGCGCGTGCAGCGCGCCAACCGTGCCTTGTGCGAGATGCTTGGTTATTCCGAGGCGGAGTTAACGAAGATCACGCCCTACGATATCACGCATCCGGACGATCTCGCCGAGGGACGCGAAAAGACGGCCGAGCTCGCCCGAGGCGTGACCTCGCACTATACGCGCGACAAGCGGCATATCACCAAAGACGGCCGAGTGGTGTGGGGGCGCTTGACCACCACGTTAATACGTGATCGGGACGGCGAACCGTTTCGCTATATCGGCATTCTGGAAGACATCAACGAGCGTCGAGCCTCGGACTTGGAGTTGGCGCGTTATCGCGAGCATCTGGAAGAACTGGTTCGTTCGCGGACGCGCGCCCTCGAGGCGTCGCAGCAGACGTTACGATCGGCCGAGCGGCTGGCGTCCTTGGGCACGCTGGCTGCGGGAATCGCCCACGAGATCAATAATCCGGTCGGTACGATCTTGCTGGCCGCCGAGATGGCCATGGCCGCACAGGCGGCAGGGGACGACGAGGCCCTGGCACGCTGCCTGGAAGGGATCAAGGCCGACGCACAGCGCTGCGGCAGGATCGTCAAGAACATACTGCATTTCGCCCGCCAGGAGCCAACGGACAAGGCTCCGCAGGCGCTCAACGAGGTTGTGCAGGGGGCCGTCGGACGTACGCACAAATACGCCCTGGAACGCGGAGCGCAGATTCACGTGAACCTTGCCGCCGAGGTGGGATTAGTGATGATGAATTCGATTGCCGTCGAGCAGGCGTTGACGAACCTGCTGCGCAACTCGATCGAATCTCGGCAGCGTGAGCGCATTCAGATTCAGATCGTGACAGCCGCCTCGAACGACCATTACGAAGTGAAGATCAGCGACGACGGGCCCGGCATCCCGCGCGACGTGCAGATGCACATCTTCGACCCCTTTTTCACAATGCGTCGAAAAACGGGGAGCATGGGGCTGGGCCTCAGTCTGGTGCATGGCACCATCAAGGATCACCAGGGCCAGATCCATGTCGATAGCGTGATGGGAGAAGGCACCACGTTCACGATCGAACTGCCCGCGGCGGCGAATCAGATTTAGCGGGCGTCCATAATCGTGAATTCTGCCGGCGGACAACTCCGTTCACGAATAATCACGCGGCGTCTAGTTGGCGGCTGAATCAGTACCCGCGGCTTGGAGCAATTCTGCAAATTCGCGCAGCTCGGTGGTATTCAGATCCGAGACTGCCCAAAACTCCAACCCGGATTTGACCCAGTGCGCTAGGTGATAGCCTTGCCGGTCCAGCAGTTGAATCGGGGCAGTTCGCTCGCTAGTAGCTGGCCAGCAAAAGAGATTAATCACGTGCTTTCGGCGGCCATACACCATCGCCGCAACCGGCCGACGATTCACATAGTCGAGTCGACCGCCCGAGAGAGGGAAGCCCTGCGATGCGAAATCATCGAACTCAGGCGCGTAGTCGAGCTTTCCGCTGAACCAGGGCTTCACCTGATGCCGGTCCGACGATGCCACGTCGGCGACGTGATCTACCAACAGGGAACGGACATGGCTGGCCACGACCTGATCAATGACTCCGTCACTCTTGTTTCCCGCCCAATTGTGGCCGATGGCCCACGTTGCAGCCACCAATAACATGGCGGCGGTCGCCAGCGCGGAATTGGACCGCAACCGTCGATTCCACGTCATCTTTGGTTCGTCGACTCGGCGGAGTTGGCTTTGAATGCGCTTGCGCAATTCGGTCGGCGCGCGGTAGGAGAGCGACGCACCACCGATGGCACTTTGCAGCGCCTGCTGTTGCTCGTGCGCCGACTTGCAGGCGCTGCAGCCTTCGAGGTGTTCTTCAAACTCGACACTGTGGACCAGGTCCAACTCACGGTCGATGTAGCCGGGCAACAGATATTTTGCTTGTTGGCAATCCACGTCAGGACTCCGAGCCCAATTGTCGTGCCAGGCCATGTTGCAGCCGCCCGCGAGCGCGCGTCAGACGCGACATGACCGTGCCTAAGGGGATGCCCACGATTTCGGCGATGTCCTTGTAGGAAGTACCATCGATATCTCGGAGCACAATGACCTCGCGAAACTCAAGCGGTAACTCGTCGATTGCTTTGCGCAGCAGTTCTCGGTCGATCTTCCCTAATAATTCCGCATCAGGCGCGGTGCTTGCGGTGCTGTGCATCTCTTCGTCGAACGTGACGGTCGGTTTTCTGGCACGATGGGCCTGCAGCCAAGTGCAGCATGTGTTGCGCACGATCGTCAACAGCCAGGCGCGGCAATTGACGCCGTGAAAGCCCGCATAGAAGCGATAGGCGCGTAGAAACGCCTCTTGCACACAATCGTCCGCGTCCGCCTCGTTGCGCGTTAGCCAGCGCGCCAAGTTGTACGCCGCGTCGAGATGTGGCAAGACCGCCTCTTCGAAGCTAGCCCGCTCTGTGTCCTGCAAGCGACTCGTTGTCCTTTCGCCAAAACTGCATCCCTTGCAAGTCTAGACTGCTAATTGCTGCGATTTATTCCCGCAAAATCGCACGAAATTTCCCGGGAATTTTTCCCGATCCTGGCCAGTCTATTCGTGGAAGCGATCGCTTCGCAGGTGCCGTGGCAAACGAACTCGCTGCGAAATGTCCACAGCATGGCGCTTATTTCGCTCGAGGCTCTGGCAACCCAATCATAACCTCTGCGAATGGGAGAAGTCCGTTATGGCAGATCAAACGTCTTCGACTGACAACGATATCGACCGCCGTGGTTTCTTGGAATGTATGGCGTGGGCCGGCACCGGGCTGCTGTGGACCCTCAGTGGCGGCCTCCCTGCGGGGCAAGTATTCGGCCAACAGTTGAAACGACCTGGCGGAAACAATTTCTCGTTCGTGCAGATCAGCGACAGCCACATTGGCTTTAGCAAGGATCCGAACCGGGACGTAGTGGCCACCTTGCAAAGGGCAGTTGCCAAAATCAATGCACTGCCGCAGCCCCCTTCGTTCGTCTTGCACACCGGCGATCTGACGCACCTCGCCAAGCCCGAAGAATTCGATACGGTCGCCGAGGTGCTTAAGGAGTTGAAAGCCCGCGTGCTCTATGTACCGGGTGAGCACGATTTCGAGGGGGACGATAACGAACTCTATCGCGAGCGATTCGGTCGAGGAACGCAGGGAAGCGGCTGGTATAGCTTTGACTTCGGAGGCGCCCACTTTGTGGGACTGGTGAATGTGGCCAGTGCCAAGTCGGGGAGCGTGGCCGGACTTGGGCTGCTGGGCACCCAACAGCTGCAATGGTTGGGCAAGGATTTATCGGGGATCTCCGACAGTACCCCCATCGTTGTCTTCGCCCATGTTCCGTTGTGGGCAGTCTACGAAAAGTGGGGTTGGGGTACCCAAGACGCTGAGCGAGCGCTATCGCTGCTCAAACGTTTCGGCTCGGTCACGATCTTGAATGGTCACATCCATCAGATCATGCAAAAGGTCGAAGGCAGGGTTGTCTTCCACACCGCTCGTTCGACGGCCTTTCCGCAAAGTGAGCCCGGCAAGGGCACGCCGGGACCAATACGCGACTTGCCAGCGTCCCGGCTACGTGGCGCCCTGGGCATCACCAGAGTGGCCTATGTCGAAAACGCCGGCTCACTCGCGATCGTCGATCCCACGCTCGAATAATCGTTGCCGCCTGGTCCGGCTCCCCTGTTAGCCCCCGGGGGGACCGGCCGGCGGCGCGATTACCAATCTTCATGTCAAGAAGCAGAGGTTAGCCATGAGAGGGTTACGTCGAGTTGTCGCATGGCCGTTCGTCTTGGGATTCATTTGTCTTGTGCGAACACAAGGGGCAGCGGAGGTGCGGCAAAACTTCGCTACCGAAGTGCATGCCGTTTTTGCCGCCAGGTGCGCCGGCTGCCACGGATCTGATCTCGCCCATCCCGAGGGCCGGTTCGGTTACGTGCTCGATCTGTCACGGCTGGCTGCCAACCCTGAGCTAGTCATACCAACATCCCCGCAGGAGTCCGAGCTATGGGAGGTGGTTCACCGCGACGAGATGCCACCGCGCGATTCGCCAACGGGACCGTTGTCCGTCGAGGAGAAAGAGACGATTCGCTCGTGGATCGCGGCAGGGGCGCAAAAGCTTCCCGCACCACTTCCCGATGCGGCTCAAAAACCTGCCGGCGTGCAGGGTGCCGCAAAACGGCCAACCGCGACGGAAGTGAAGGCTAACTCCTCGTCAACGTCGCGGCGTCGGGCCGTCGGATCATCTTGCGCCCGACGATGACGAGAGGGTAAACAACGCGGCGGTTAACCCGACTTAGAAAGGTGTCTGTAGAATGTCAGCGCATTTCGGTCCAAATCATAGAGTGCGAACTCGCGAGTTCCCCAAGGCGTGTCCTTCAGGTGCGTTCCTTCGTAGAAAACGTCCTTGCTTCGGTACTCTTCGTAGAGCGCATCCGGATCATCGACGACGATCCGGAGCCTGGTTGTCTGCATCTCGTGTTCGTACTGAAACTGAATATGCAGTTCGACGCCGTCCCGCCGTAGTCCGACATAGTTGACTGCAATGGTTGGATCACCGAACGCGAGGGTGAATCCGAGCCGCTCGACATAGAAGTTAACCGCCTTGGCGAGATCGCGCGAACCGAGAATCGGCTGCACCTGACGGAACGTGGCGGAATTCATGCACTCCTCATGGTCCGACGGCCTGCGAAAATCCGAAAACGCTCGATGGTTAAGATCATCACCCGTCAGCTAACCGGCCTCAAGCAAACTACCTGTTAGATCACGGTTGGAATCGCTCCGCCGACTGCTAGCAGCATGCGAGATTTCGTCGAGAGGGGGGAGAGAATCGCCGTTTCTTCCTAAACTGCCCGCTCGCCCCAGGCCGAACAGAGACTTAGCGGCCGTTTTCGCTGGGATGATCTTGCCGGCACTGTCGTGTTTCGCGAGACTATGCGGCCCATCGAAAACGATCGGGCTCACTTCTCAACGTTCATTCGACACTCCGCCCATGGGTTCAGGCGGCGCCTTGCGCGCGGCCACGGCCCGGGAAAGACGATGCGCTATTTCGGCCTACTGCTGTGGTTGCTTGTCGCGCTAAGCGGCTGCGCGACCGTTAAGCCGCCGCCGATCGCGTATCAGAACCCCGTGCTTGCTCCGCCGATGGATCGCGATGTGTTTTGGGATCAGCTGGTCGTAGTGGTCGACAATTATTTCGACATCGAGCGCGAAGATCGCGTGCGCTTGGTCGACAATATGCCGACGCTCGGCCGAATCGATACTGTGCCTGAGCTTGGCGCCACTCTGCTCGAGCCGTGGCGCAAGGATTCCGTCGGTTTTTATGAACGACTGGAATCGACGTATCAAACGATTCGTCGGCGCGCCATCATTCAGGTCGTGCCGCAGGAAAGCGGATACCTGGTCGACGTTGCCGTGTACAAAGAATTGGAAGACCTGCGCCGGCCCGACCATTCAAACGCGGGTAACGCCACATTCCGCAACGACGATTCGCTCGATCGTTACAACGACCAGACGCAAGGTCCCACTTCAACGCTCGACAGCTTTCCCACGTACGGTCGCGCACGCGGGCCGATTGGGCCGCAACCGTTCTCATTGGGTTGGATTCCGATGGGGCGCGATACGGCGCTCGAACAGCGGATCATCGGGGATCTCTTGCAACGCTTCGGCGCACCGCCCCCCGGCGAGTGTTTAACTCCGCCGCCCGATTAGCGGGCCGGTGGTGCGGGAACCGATGTAGTAGCTGCGATGCTCGCGCCTTCGATTGAGAGAACCGGCGCGGCTGCCACGGGCAGCTTCAGCGTGAATGCCGTTCCCTTGCCGGGAGTACTATCGACGCGAATGCGCCCATGATGCGCCTCGATGATTTCGCGGCACATTGCCAATCCCAGGCCGGTACCACCTTTGCCGCTGGCGTCCGGTCCGGCCTTGGTGCTGAAGAAGGGGTCGAAAATGCGGTGCAGCACCTCGGGAGACATCCCGCAGCCATTATCGCGCACGACCAGGTCGACGGTGTTGGACTCGGCGTCGTGCGCCAGCTTGATGATGACGCGTCCACCTTGCGGCATGGCCTGGCGCGCGTTGATCAGTAGATTCAATAGGACCTGCTGAATCTGGTTCGGGTTCGTCCAAGCCTGGGGCACCGCGTCGAGGTACTTTTCGACCGTAATGCGGTACTTATTCAGCTCGCGCTCCAGCAGCAGCAGCGAATCCTCGACCAGCTTGACCATATTGGTTGCTTCGAAAGAATTCGTCCGGTTGCGGGCAAAGCCGAGAATCGTGCTGGTGATTTTCGCGGCGCGCGTACCGGCCAGCAGGATCTTTTCGAAGGCTTTTTCCCGCGTCGCGATATCTTTATGGCGCAGCCCCAGCTTGGCGTAGTTAATGATCGTCGTCAGAACGTTGTTGAACTCGTGCGTGGTCGTACTGGCCAGCTCGCCGAGCGCAGTCATTTTCTGCGCTTGGGCCAACCGTTCCTTGAGGATCGTTACCTGCTCTTCGAGCGATATTTCGTCTGCACCGCGCATGATTACCTTCGTTCCGCAAAGTCGACCCTGCTTGCGCCGGGCCTCATCCTGCCCGGGGCCGCGCATACGGAAAGCTCTCCGCTTTCCCGCTGGACTCGCCTGTTTGCGCCGCCTGAAAAGACTAACTCCTTGATCGATCGAGAGTTAGTTACTTGGATCGTATCGTCGTGCTCGCCTGGGCAACTGAAACGCAAGCCGCTATAATCCGCCCGCTGTTATCGATACCGTCGGAAAGGATTCTCCGGTCGGGCAGGAGGTGCTCGGATGCACACGGTCGAACTCTTGGAACGGGCGCTCGGCGCCGCCGCCTCGCTGGGCTATCACGTCCGCCAAGACTGGCTCGATGGGCCGGGTGGAGGCTGCGAGATTAAAGGCGAGAAGTGGCTGTTTCTCGATCTTGCCAGCAGTCCCCTCGATAAACTGCACATCGTGGCCGATGCGTTATCCCGCGAACGGGCCGGATGGCGCGACAAAGTCGACCCTGCTTTGCGACAGTTCCTCGAAACGCGTCGCGCCGCCTAAACGTTTGCTGCCGCTTCAGCACGATTCAGGCTTCGCGGCGGTAGCGGTGCTCGCCGAATTGGGCGTCCGGTAAAGCTGCTGCGATTCGACAAATTTTTCCACCGCGCGCGGGGTGCGGTAGCGAATGCTCGATCCCGCCGCGACGCGCTGCCGGATTTCGCGGCTGCTCAGGCCGATCGGCGGCATTTCTACCTGATGGCGGCGGATTTCCTCAAGTCGCTCGGGTGTTACCAGAGTCGTTAGAGGCGCATAGTTGGGGGGCGGCGCGCTGGGGCGGCCAACCACGACCAGGGTTGCCAATTGGCAGATCTTGGCCGGTTCACGCCAATGGGGAAGATCTTCCAACGAATCCGCCCCCAGCAAGAAGAAAAGCTGTCGGCCGCCATCCTCGTGCGTTAGTTGTGCGAGGGTATCCACCGTGTAGCTCACGCCACCGCGTTCAATCTCGGCCCGGCATACCTTGAACGATGTCTGACCGCCGATGGCCAGTTCGAGCATTTCGATTCGCTGCGCAGCGGGCGTCAATTCGCGCGTTTGCTTGTGCGGGGGCGTGGCTGCCGGCAGAAACCACACTTCGTCCAACCGGCATTGCTCGCGGCAACACTCCGCTAGCAGCAGGTGTCCATAGTGGACCGGATCAAATGAGCCGCCGAACAGCCCTAGTCGCATGCGAATCACACCTTCGTAGACGGTTGCAGGACCGCCGGCAGAGCCCCATATTGAATTGCGGACTGATTTCGTTTTTACCGTCGTCGTCGGGCGCCGCCAGATCCCGCCCATGAGCAGTTCTTCAAGTCGTCGTATCGTACCGAACCGGCCCTCTCAGGACCATCGACGAGCCGTCGATCACGCGGAAAGATCAGCTTGAAAGCCGGCCAGCAACAAGAATTGTTCGACAGCGAGGCACCCGCCTGGGAGCTGGACGACCGTAGCGAGGTGCTGGTGGCGTCGGTCCTCTTGTCGATCGGCCCGACCGAGCCGCTCGATTACCTCGTGCCTGAGAGCCTGCGCGGGCGGGTTCAGGTGGGGTGTCGCGTGAATGCGCCGCTCGGGCACGGCAATCGCACGCGGATCGGATATTGTGTCGCCCTGGCGCAGCAGGCCACAAATCGACGGTTGAAGGAAATTGCTGAGGTCGTTGACGAGCAATGCTTGCTCAGCCCGACGATGTTCCGGCTCAGCCAATGGATTGCCGAGCGGTATCTTTGCACTTGGACGCAGGCGCTCGACACCATGCTTCCGGCAGCGGTGCGCCATCAAGCCGGGACGCGGCGCGCGAACGTGCTTTCGGTGCCCGCCGAGGTATTCGCGCAGCTCGATGCGTTAAAGCTGCCGACCAAGCAGTTGCAAGTACTCCGATACTTGGTCGCGGCTGCGAAGCCCGTCTTGCAAAACGAGCTGATGGAAACGCTGGCCTGCACCGCGGCGCCGATTACGGCATTGCGTCGTAAGGGGCTCTTGCGTTCGGACGTGATTCGCGTGCGGCAGGACGCCTACGACAAGCCACTGTCAGAGCGCGAAGCTAACCACGCGTTGAACGATGATCAGCAGCAGGCTCTGGCGACGATCATGGGGGCGCTCGAGGCGAAGCAGCATAAGACGATCGTTCTGCACGGGATTACCGGCAGCGGAAAAACCGAGGTTTACATCCGCGCGATTCAAGAGGTCGTGTCGTACGGACGACAGGCCATCGTGCTGGTTCCTGAAATCAGTCTTACGCCACAAACCGAGCAACGTTTCCGTGCCCGCTTCGGCCAGGTGGCGGTGCTGCACAGTCACATGACGGACGCCGAACGAGGCTGGCATTGGGAGCGCATCGCGCGGGACGAAGTTCCGGTCGTGGTCGGCGCTCGCAGCGCGGTCTTCGCACCGGTCCCGCGGCTGGGTTTGATCGTGCTCGACGAAGAGCACGAGGCGTCGTTCAAGCAGGACAGTGCGCCGCGCTATCACGCGCGCGACGTGGCGCTCGAACGCGCGCGAGCCGAGGGAGTGCCTTTGGTCCTGGGGTCGGCAACGCCATCGCTCGAGAGCTGGCACCTGGCACGAAGTGGCAGCTACCAATTGGTTGAGATGCCGCGCCGCGTACTAGACCGGCCATTGCCTGATGTGCGGACGATCGACCTGCGCAATGAATTCGAGCGCGGCGCTGGCAGCGGCGCCCTCAGCCGGCCGATGCGTTTGGCAATGCAGGAAGCATTAACTGACGGCGGCCAGGTGATATTACTGTTGAACCGGCGGGGCTTTTCGACCCATTTACAATGTCCCGCCTGCGGCGAAGTGGTGCGCTGCCCACATTGCGATATTGCGCTGACGCATCATTGGCAGCGCGCCGTCGCGCTATGCCACTATTGCGATTACGAAATCGCGGCGCCGCACGTTTGTCCGCAATGCAATTCGCCCGGCATCCGTTACCGTGGGCTGGGGACGCAAAAGCTCGAAGCCGAGGTGCGCACGCGGTTCCCTGAGTTTACTTCGCTGCGGATGGACACGGACACGATGCAATCGCCGGGCAGCCACGAGCGGGCGCTAGCGTCGTTCCGCAGTGGCGACGTGCGCATTCTGCTCGGCACGCAGATGATCGCCAAGGGGTTGGACTTTCCGGACGTGACGCTGGTCGGCGTGGTGAATGCGGACACAGCCTTGCACTTGCCAGATTTTCGCGCGGCCGAACGAACGTTTCAGTTGCTCGTTCAGGTCGCTGGCCGCACGGGGCGCGGATCGCGCGGGGGCCGCGTGCTAGTACAAACTTTCAGCCCGGACCATCCTGCGATCCAGGCGGCGGTACGCCATGATTATTCGGCGTTCGCCGATCGCGAACTGCCGCTGCGGCGCATGCTGGGATATCCGCCGTTTGCCTCGATGATTCGCGTGGTGGTGCGCGGAACGCGTGAAACGATAACGCAGGAATTTGCCGCAGCGATCGCCGCCAGCATCGCGCGATCACTTGGGCCGGATAGCAAGGACACACGAATTCTAGGACCGGCGGCGGCGCCCATCGCCAAGCTGCGCGGCAAATATCGCTTTCAAATTCAGTTGCAGGGGCCGGACGCGGCCACCCTCCGCGCGGCAATACGGCACGCCCAGCAGCAATTGCCTCCCCCTGATGATGTGCAATGGATCGCCGACGTCGATCCCCTCGATATGCTGTAGGCCTAGGGCATCGCAGTTGGTTTCGACGTCAGGAGTTAAGGCTTTTTTGGCCGGTACGGCGTTCGATTGATCTTGGCCCTGCCGTGTGAACGCACTTACAATGCAATTTGGGCCTGGGGTGATCTGCCGCAAGAGTTAGTGATGTCATACCGATCCTTTAAACGCGTCCTCGGTGAGACGAGCCTCGAGCGGAAATGCCGTTTCCTGTTCGGAGCCTGCTTGCTGCTGTTGATCACGGGCAGCTTCTGGTGGTACGGCAAGCAAACCGAGGATCTGGTTTACAAGCAGAATCCCGACAAAGGACGCCTGATCGTCGACACGGTGCTGACGCGGACGCACTGGGAGAAGCTGGAGACGAACGAGGCCTTCAAGCGGATCGTTCCGCTGTTCAGCGAAGATCTGGAACAACAGGATTTCACATACCGCTTCATCGGGTTGACCTCGGCCCCGGCTATCGAAAAGCCGGAGAACGCTTTTGAAAAGCGGCTGATCGATAATTTCATGAACTCCCGCCCCGTCGATGGGGTGGCGGAATACGCTGATCGCTTTTCGGCTGATGGATCCGAGTATCACTACTACCAGCCGATTCGCGTGCAAGATTCTTGCACTATTGTCTGCCATCGCCCAGCGGCCGGTGCTGTCGGAGGCGATCCGGCAACGTCGATCGCGGGTCTGGGAAGCCTGGGCGTCTCTTACGGGCGTCCGCCCGAGGCCGGTGATTTGATCTCGGTCGCGCGGGTCGATATTCCGAACGATCCCACGCGCGTCGACCTGGCAAAGAACCGCGCGATTCTACTTAGCACTGCCATCATTACGGTTTTTCTGGCGATGGTCGCTTCGTACGTGATTGTGCGCTACGTCATCGTGAAGCCACTGAAGCACCTGCGCGACGTCAGCGACGCGGTCAGCCGCGGCAATGTCGAGCAGCGGGCCGATATTCACACAGCCGATGAATTCGAAGAGCTGGGCGTGGCGTTCAATCGCATGTTGCGCCATTTGATGGCCGCACAGGAAGAACTTCGGCATTTGAACCTGGACCTGGACGTCAAGGTCGATGAATTGGCCCAGATGAACATGCGGCTGTTCGAAATGAACCGCTTGAAGAGCGACTTCCTGGCCACGATGAGCCACGAGTTGCGCACCCCGCTGAACAGCATCATCGGTTTCAGTGACGTGCTGGGCTCGATCGATTCGCTCGACGATCGGCAAAAACGCTACGTGGGGAACATCCAAAAATCCGGCAAGATGCTGCTGGACATGATCAACGATATTCTCGACCTGGCGAAAATCGAAAGCGGCAAGATGGAAGTCCGCTTGATCGACTTCCCGATCGAGCATGTCATCGGATCGCAGTGCGACATGGCGCGGCCATTGACCGAGCGCAAGAACATCGACCTCGACGTCGACGTGACGGCGAATCTGCCGGAATTGCACCAGGATCAAAGCAAGGTTCAGCAAATTCTGAACAACCTGCTCTCCAACGCCATCAAGTTCACGCCTGAGGGGGGGCGGATCCTCGTCTCGGCACGGCGCGATGCGGGGGGCGACTTGTTGATGGTGGTCACCGACACCGGTGTCGGCATTGCCGAAGAAGATCAGGTCGCGATTTTCGAGAAATTCCGCCAGGGTCACACGGTTCTCACCGGCGGTGACGCCATGACGCGAGAATTCTCCGGCACCGGACTGGGGCTATCGATCGTCAAGGAACTGTGTAAATTGCTGGGCGGAGAGATTTCGCTGAAGAGCGAGCTGGGCAAGGGGAGCGAGTTTACCGTGCGCTTGCCCTGGAGCCTGCCTGAGCAGGTGCAGTTCGCCACGGCAATTCCCACCACGATGCCCGCGTCGGACAGCGTCGAGCGATCGGATTTCCTCAGGTCGCCGCTTCCGACCGAGGCCAGCGCCGCGCGATCGTAACCGAACCGGACATCGCGCCGGTCTTCTTGTCCCGTTAGCACTTTCACCGTCACGCTCGAATATTCGCCATGTCCAAGCCTGCCACGTCCCCCGATGTCGAGGTACACCTGTTTACCGACGGCGCGTGCAGCGGTAACCCGGGGCCCGGCGGTTGGGCGTTTATCCTGCGACATCCGGCATCCGGCAAGGAAGTCGAGCAGTCGGGCGGCGAGAAGATTACCACGAACAACCGCATGGAGCTGACGGCCGTCGTGCGCGGACTGGAAACGCTGACGCGTCCGACCAGTGTCGAACTCTTCGCCGACAGCGTCTACGTTGGCAAGGGGCTGACGGAATGGATGCCCAAGTGGAAGGCCAACGGCTGGCGCCGACGTGAAGGGAAACGCTGGGCCGAAATCAAGAACGAAGATCTCTGGCGCGAACTCGACGCGCTGGTCGCCACTCACCGGTTGAAATACACCTGGGTCGCCGGGCACAGCGGCCATGCCGAGAACGAGCGTTGCGACGAATTGGCCGTAGCCGCCATTCAGCAGTTCCGCTAATTGCAGCGGCGCGTCGTTCGCTAGAATAGGGCGATGTCTTCCACTCAAGACAAGTCGCCGGCCGAATCCTTCGTCACCCCTATCCAGTTCCTGAAGGGGGTGGGCCCAAATCGCGCCGAGATGCTGCGCAAGCTAGGGCTGGAGACGGCGCGGGATGTGATTTTCTTCTTCCCGCGCGATTATCAAGATCTGACTGATCTGGCCATCGTCGGCGATCTGCAGGACGAGGCGATCGTCCGACTACACGGTACGGTCGTCGAATTGGACCAGCGGCACACATCGTCAGGCGGCACCGTGCTGGGCGCGCTCATTCGCGGCGAGGCCGGAAACGTCCGCGCCATTTGGTTCAATCAGCCCTTCATGGCCAAGCGGTTGCCCGTCGGGCAGGAATTGCTCGTCTCGGGCAAGGTGCGTTTCCGCGGTGGCATCTACGAAATGGTACATCCTGACCTGCAATATCTCGAAGGCGAGGAAGGTGATCCACGCGGTAAACTGCTGCCCGTTTACCCACTGACCGAAGGGGTGCGGCAGGGGCAGATGCGTCGCATTGTCAGTAGCGTCGTCGAGACGATGGCCGAGCATTTGGACGAGGTCTTTCCGGCGGACTACCTGACCACGCACAATCTGGCGCCGATACGCGAAGCCGTCGAGCAGATACACACGCCGGCGACGCGCGAATCTCTCGCGCGAGCTCGACGGCGCTTTGTCTATCAAGAGTTGCTGGTCATGCAGTTGGCCCTGGCGATCAAACGATATACGCAGTACGAGCAGCGACAAGCGCCCCCGCTCGAGGCGTCGGCCAAGATCGACGCGCGCATCCGCCGCCTATTCCCCTTCGAACTCACGGCCGGTCAGAACCAGGTGATCGCCGAAGTCTCGGCTGACCTGACGCGCCCCCACCCGATGAATCGGTTGGTGCAGGGTGACGTGGGAAGCGGTAAGACTGTTGTCGCTGTCTATGCACTATTGCTCGCGATCGCGCATGGCCAACAAGCGGCACTGATGGCGCCAACCGAAATTCTGGCGCGACAACACGCGGCCACGATCGAACAGTTCCTCACGGCCAGCCGGGTACGGTGGGGCCTGTTGACCGGGTCGCTGACGTCGGCCGAGCGGCGCGCGACGCTCGAAAAAATCGCTGCCGGCGAACTCGATCTGGTGATCGGCACGCAGGCCATCGTGCAAGCGGACGTCGAGTTTGCGAAGCTGGGGTTGGTGGTGATCGACGAGCAGCACAAGTTCGGCGTCCGCCAGCGCGCGAGCCTGAAGCAGGCCGGCCTCGACCCGCACTACCTGGTGATGACAGCCACGCCGATTCCGCGCACCGTGGCCATGACGTTGTTCGGCGATTTGGACGTCTCGACGTTGCGCGATTCCCCGCCGGGGCGGCAGCCGGTGCGGACCTATTTGGCCACGCTTGAGCAGCGCGACCGGTGGTGGGAGTTCTTTGGCCGCAAACTGCGCGAGGGGCGGCAGGGGTACGTCGTAGTACCGCTGGTGGAAACGTCGGCCGATGTGGATGCCACCAGCCTGGACGAGGCGTATGAAGCGTTGGCCAGCGGACCGCTCGAGGCGTTTCGACTCGGACTGATCCACGGTCGCATGGGAGCCTCGGAAAAGGATGCGGTCATGGACGCGTTTCGCAACGGGCAGATTCAGGTACTGGTGTCGACCACGGTTGTTGAAGTCGGCGTCGACGTGCCAAATGCGACTTTGTTGACGATCGAGAGCGGGCAACGGTTCGGCCTGGCTCAGCTACATCAACTGCGCGGTCGCGTCAGTCGCGGCGCCCACTCGGGCTTTTGCTGCGTGTTTGCCGAGCCGACGTCGCCTGATTCGGAGAAACGACTCGAAGCGTTCGTTCGTTCGACGGACGGTTTCGAGCTGGCCGAGATTGATTTCTCGCTACGCGGTCCCGGCGACCTGCTGGGCACCCGGCAACACGGCTTGCCGCCATTGCGGGTTGCGGATCCGCTTGCCGACGCGGCCGTGCTGGAAGAGGCCCGTCGCGATGCCCAGCAATTGGTCGCTGACGACCCCGGCCTGGCTAAACCAGAGCACGAGCGCCTGCGACGCATGGTGCTGGTGCGCTACGGCCAAGTGCTGGACTTGGGAAGCGTGGGATAGCCCCGCGTTTTCGCGACAAGCTATTGGCGTAAGTCCGTTTGATCAGCGGGCTGTCGTGATGGCTTCGGCCGTCTTCCAGGTGCCGCCCTCACGCTCGATGCGGTGATAGAGCGTGTCGCGTTCGACCGGTTCGCGTCCGGCTTCGACGATCAACTGCTTGATGGCGTCGACGGTGAGAACTTCCGGCGTTTCGGCGCCGGCGTCGTGATAGATCAGTTCGTGCCGGACGGTGCCGTCCAGATCGTCTGCGCCGTAGGAGAGCGCGGCCTGGGCCGTGCCGATACCGAGCATGATCCAGTAAGCCTTGATGTGATCGATGTTGTCGAGCATCAGGCGGCTGACGGCCATTGTGCGCAGGTCCATGACACTCGATGGCTTGCGAATGTGGCTCAGTCCCGTGTTGTCGGGATGGAACGCCAGTGGAATAAACGTCTGGAATCCGCCGGTCTTGTCCTGCAGTTCGCGCAGTCGAATCAGATGGTCGACGCGGTGGAACGAGTTTTCGATATGCCCATACAACATGGTGCAATTGGTACGCAGACCGAGCTCGTGAGCCGTGCGGTGAATGTCGAGCCAGTTCTGAGCGTCGGCCTTGTGCTCGCAAATCTGGTCGCGCACTTCCGGATGGAAAATCTCGGCGCCGCCGCCAGGCATGCTTCCCAGGCCTGCTTCGCGCAGGTCGACCAGGATCTCTTGCATCGACATGCCGGTCAGGTGCTGAAACCAATTGATCTCGACTGCGGTCCAGGCCTTCAGGTGCAACTGCGGATAGGCCGCGTGCAAAATCGAGATGATGTTGCGGTACCAATCGTATTTTCGCTGGTGATGCAGCCCGCCGACGATGTGCATCTCGGTGCAACCGCTGTCGACAGCTTCGCGACCACGCTCGAGAATCTGCTCGTCGCTCATGGCGTACCCCTTCGGGTCGCGCAGATCGGAGCGGAATGCGCAGAACGTGCAGCGATACACGCAGACGTTCGTCGGATTGAGATGTGTGTTGATGTTGTAATAGGTGTAGGAACCGTTCTTCCGCTCGCGCACCAGATTGGCGAGCACCCCCACTTCGTTGAGTGGCACGGCCGGATTATCGAGGAACATTCCGTCATCGAATGACAGACGTTCGCCCGCTTCGACCTTGGCGCGGATCGACTCAAGTGTTGGGGGGACGGCTTTAATCATGGTTCACAGCCAGCGCCCGAGCGCCGGTTCCTATTTATGAAAAGTCCTTGGCGACCGTCTGTAGCCGGGGGCCTGTGACCCCGGGAGCCTCTCGGCCTGGCGGAGGCAGGGTACAGAACGATCGCTTCAATTTAGCAGTCACCACTATGCCGGAAAATGCCTGATGGTCCTTGTCGCCAGCGAAACGGGCTCGTTTTCCTATCGCATGTAAAGGTCCAGGGCCGCGACGATGAACAATCCGATGCTGATTACGGCGTTTACGTTGAAAAAGGCCATGTTCACGCGTGTCAGGTCGTCGGGGCGGACCAGCCAATGTTCGTAGATCAATAACGCCGCCACGGCCACGATGCCGGCTAGGTAAATCCATCCCAGTAATGGGTAAACCACGGGGAGCAGGAACAGCAGAGCCACGGTTCCCAGATGGCACACGGCGGCCAGACGAAGCGCGTCCTGCACTCCCAATCGCACTGGCACGCTGCGCAACCCTCGGCCGCGGTCGTAGTCGACGTCCTGGCAGGCGTAGATGATGTCGAAGCCTGCGACCCATAGCAGAACCGCCGCGCCGAGTACCACCGGCGGCCAGGCCAACTCGCCGCGTACCGCAATCCAGGCCGCCACCGGCGCGAGCATTAGCGCCGCACCCAGCCAAAAGTGCGCCAGTGACGTGAACCGCTTCGTATAGCTGTAGCCCAGCAGGAACGTTAACACTGGCAACGACAGGTAGATCGGCCAGCGGTTGGGCAGGAACAGCAGCGTCGAAGCGATAAACGCCAGCGAGCAGATAACGGCGAACGCCGTGACGCTTCCGACGCTCAGCAGGCCGGCAGGCAAATGTCGCATTGCCGTGCGCGGATTCTCGGCGTCGATGCGGCGATCGGCCAGGCGGTTGAATGCCATCGCCGCGCTGCGAGCGAATACCATGCAGGCGACGATACCGACGATCTCTTGCCAGCGCCAAGATCGAGGCGGTTCGTCATGAGCCGAGAGTGTCCAGGCCATGACGGCCGACAGCAGCGCAAACGGTAACGCAAATACCGTATGGCTGAAACGGATCATTTCCAGGATCATTCGCAGGCGCTGCATGACGTTGCTCGATTCCCTTTCGGCAGACACTACGACTCACCCCAACGCTTGATCAGCGGTTGAGCGATACCCAACTGATCGCAGATCCGGCCGACGACGAAATCGACCAGGTCGCGAATCGAATGCACGCCGTGATAAAAGCCGGGCATCGCCGGTAGGACCACGGCGCCCGCCTCGGCACAGCGACGCATGTTGTCGAGTTGCACAAGCGACAACGGGGTTTCGCGCGGCACCAGAATCAGGCGGCGGTGCTCTTTCAAATGCACATCGGCGGCGCGATGAATCAGATTTCCGGATGCTCCATGAGCGATCGCGCTCAAGGTCCCGCCCGAGCAGGGGCAGACGACCATGCCGTCGGTCAGCGCCGAACCGCTGGCGATTGCCGCGAAGAAGTCCTGGTAGTGGTGATATTGCACGCGGCCCGGTTCGGTGGCGACGGCCGCGGCATTCTGCGGGGCGCCGTATTGCCAGGCATCGACACCGATTAGCTCGCGTACGCTCTTAAAACGATCGAGCGCGGCCAGTTCTTTGCGCGTGGGAAGCAAACTCTCCAGCCGGAAATGCTCGACGTCGACGTCCAGGCCCAATTCCTGGCGTAGCACGGCCTTGCCCGCCGGGCTGATCGCCAATTGCACGTCGCAACCGATGGCAACCAGCACGTCCAACAGGCGAACGGCGTAGATCGCTCCGCTTGCTCCGGTGATGGCCAGGACGACATTGCGCTTCATTTCACGCCTACGTACAAAGTAGCGACACCGAGGGTCAACGGATAATGTCGCACGTCGTGCAGTCCGGCGGTGCGCATCCGCTCGGCCAGGGCTTCGCCTGAGGGAAATTCTCCCACACTCTCGGGCAGGTAGTTGTAGGCGTCTAAGCGATTTCGTGCGAGCGCCTGGCCGATCCGCGGCAGCACGTTGCGAAAATACCAACCGTACACGGCGCGGAATGGTTGCCAGCGCGGCTGCGAGAACTCGAGCACCGCCACGCGTCCGCCAGGGCGGCAGACGCGCGTCATCTCGCGCAATCCGAGGTCGGTGTCGGTAATATTTCGCAAGCCAAACGCGACACACACGATTTGAAAATGGTCGTCAGGTAGCGGCAGCCGCTGTGCATCCGCCTCGAGGAAGTTCAGCAGGCCGTTGGCCCCCGCGCGGCGAGCTTTGGCTTCGCCGATTACCAGCATCTCGTGACAGAAGTCGGCACCGAAGACGGCTGTCGTGCCGCGCCCCGCACGCAGATAGGCCAGCGCCAGATCACCGGTGCCGGTGCATAGGTCGAGAATCGGTTCTTGCGACAGGGGAGGAACGCGACGCACGGTGCGCCAGCGCCAGTAGTGGTCGATTCCCAGCGAAAGCAGGTGGTTTAAAAAGTCGTAACGGCCGGCGATCTCGCCGAACATGCGCCGGACCCGGATTTCGGACTTGTCGACGGCCATGCGATGCGAGCGTGCTAATGATCGGGTGGGAAGTGGTCGCGCCTACCAGCGCGGATTGCGGCCGCGACGCAGCCGCCCTCGACTGGCTAACCGCAGGAAAGCCCCCGATCATAACAGGAAGGGGCCCGCTCCCTAAGGGGCTGGCCCGAAGCAGGTCGCAGGGCACGGGGGGCGAGCGGCAGCGAGAAAAACCGCTATCCGGATTGCGTTTCCGTAAAGCCGCCGCTGCTGGCCACGCGCATCCCAGGCAGGAAGTGGGGGGGCGGCAGGGGGGCCGCGGGCCGGTCGACCACCTGAAGAATGTATTCGGCCGCCCGCCGCGAAGCGCCGCCATGTCCGACGCGGGCTTTGAGTTCGGCCAGTTCCGCCATGCGCTCGCTGCGCAACGATTCGTTCGTCAGCCATTGCACGACGTGGGCCGCGATCTCGACCGTGCGATCCTCGCACGTCAGATACTCGGGAAACAACGCGCGTTCGTGGCCGGACGTGTAGGGATCATAAGGGGTCAGGTCTGGCCCAAACGGGATGTCACTCGATAGCAGGTTCACCAGCGTGATGTACTTTACGTGGCGGAAGAAGTCCTGCACGAAATAGGCCAGACGGCTGATTTTGTACACGATCACAGTCGGTTTGATCTGATACAGCAGTTCGAGTGACACCGAGCCGGAAACCGCCATGCAACACTCGGCCAGACGGATCAGCTCGGGCGTGCGACCGACATGGACCTCGATCGGCAAACCGCTGGCGACGGCCATCCGCCGGGCCAGTTCGGCCTGATGTGGCTTGAAGTTGGCGATGGCAAAACGCGTCCTGGGAACTGCTTTGAGTACCAGGGCCGCGGCACGTAGCAGCGTGCTCAAGTTCTGCTCGACCTCTTGCGTGCGCGAGCCGGGCAGAATCGTTACTAGCCGACCGGGAGTGGCACGCTGCGATTCGAGAAATGTCTGGTCGAGGACCTGACGCCGTACTTCGTCGAAGTAAGGGTGGCCGACAAACGTCGCGTTGCAGCCGCGTTGGCGAAACCACTGCTCCTCGAACGGTAGGCTGCACAGCACGTGGTCAACGAAGCGGCGCATCTTCTTCACGCGCCAGCTTCCCCAGGCCCAGATCTGCGGCGGCGTGTAATAGAAGACCGGAATGCCGTGCGCCTTGGCGCGACGGGCAATCCACCAGTTGAAGCCGGGATAGTCGATTAAGATCACGGCATCCGGTCGCTCGTGGCGAAAGTAGCGATCGGCCCGGCTGGCCAGGTCCAGAAACTTATGCAAATTCAACAGCACGCGCAGAAACCACATCACGGCCAGCGCCGTCAGGTCGCAATGCAGGTCGCAGCCTGCCTCGGCCATGAGGGGACCGCCGTAGCCGACGAATTGGACGCCCGGTCGACGCGCTTGAATGGCGCGCATCAGATTGGCCCCGTGCAGGTCTGCGCTCGGCTCGCCGACGGAAAAAAATATCTTCACCGAATCATCCTTGGCAGGCCATTTTAAACAAGGGGCGGCCAAGTATGGCAAATGGCCTAGAGCGAAAAAAGGGCAGTTGCGCGAGGGCATTCGGCACACGAACGATTGTGCGCGCCAACGGCACGATGCTAGCACTCATTTCGTGAGGCGATTTGCCGCGCGACAACTCGATTCGGTCAAACCCTGACGACGCGCGGCGGCGCGTTAAATCGGCGCTGGCAACCCGACCGATACGACCATGCAGACCTGCTATCAACGACTGCCAGGGCCAGGGTGCAACGCACGATGGTGAAACGAATTGTTCAGGAAGTAGTTCGCTACGGCGTGGTGTATGCCACGTCGGGAGTGGTCGGCCTGGGGGTCATGGCGTGGATGACGCTGCGGGCGCATCGTACGCGGAATTTAAACGAGGGCGCGGCCGTTGGCGACACAGCGGAGCATTATCTGGCGCCGTAAGAGTTCTGATCCCGCGCAAAGGTCGGACGCGATCGTCGCGGCGCAAAAAAGGCGGGGTGCCCCGGCTAGGACACCCCGCGACTCTACAACGGACCTAACCACGTGAAGCGTCGATCAGACGCTCGCGCAGCAACTGCTCGTCGCTGCTGTGCAGCATTGCGGGCAGCAGGCCTCGCACGCGTCACCGCAGCACGCCGCGCAGTTACTGCCGCAGCAATCGGTCGCACAGCCAGTGGCACAGCAGCTTGCAGCCGCCGTCGTCCGCGGCGCGGCCTTGGCCGAGCAGCAACTCTTGGCCTTCGCGGTCGAGCACGCCTTAGCGGTTGCCGACTTCTCGGCGCCCACGCAGCAGGCACTTCCGCCATTGGCGCAACAGGCGGCGTCCTTCGCGCAGCAATCGGCCTCGTTGGCCGCCGCGCTGCTACTAGCAGCCAGGCTCGGACCTACCGTCAGAGCGACGACCGACAGGGCAACCAGGGCGCAAGAGCAAATAAAAACGCGTTTCGTACACATGGAATTTCTCCTCGAAATTGAAAGGTGAAACAGAACGTCAACACACGCAATTTGTGCGCGGAGTGACGATTAGTTCCGCCAGGTACAGAGGAGGACCCGCAGCGGCGGGTGCGAAGAATCGAAAGCAGTTGGCCCGCCGACGAACGACGAAACACCGTCGCTAGAATTGCGTGGCAACGAATCGATCGCGGCCACCATGCCGAGCCAGTCGACCTGTTGACGCAGTTCAAACCGCGGAGCGTTTTGCTGCACAACTGGTTCGATCGGCTGGCAGCAGGAACTGCAAGAAGCCGGGGCGCCGGTCGGATCATTCGGCGGCGGCGCGAAAGTCGCTACGTCACCACTGGTCGCTCCATTCTTTGCGTCTAACTTATGGCAGCAACTATGTGACGGAGCCGACTGAGCAGCCACATTGCCGGGCGACTTCGCAGACGGGCCTACTCCCGTGGCGGCCGTCTTTGCACAACACGCTCGCTCGCAACCGGCACAATGCTGAATCGGGCAAATGCCTGCGACCAGAACAGCCGCAGCCATGACCAGGTTCAATCCAGAGCGTAGCGCAGAGATCCCCATATGTTTGCTACGGACAGAGATCGAGTCCGGTTCGGAAAGATTGATCGAAGCGGGGCCTCCTGGGAAAACCCAAAGAGGCCCCGCGTAATCGGTTACACAGGGCAAACTACTTGGTCAGTTGCGGCAGCTTGGCCGTGAACTTCGAAGGATCCTTCTCGAAGGCCGCCGGGCAGCCGTCGCAGCAGAAGAAGACCTTCTTGCCTTGGTACTCGACGGTTTGGGCCGGATCGATTGCCTTGCCGCTGACCGGGCACTTGGTCTGTGCCGTGCAGCACTTGGCCAGATCACCGCCGAGCGCCTTGGCAACCTTGTCATCTGCCTTATCGACGGCACCTTTGCAGTTCGGGCAGCAGAAGCCGACCTTCACGCCGTCGATCGTCGTCACCTGGTCCGGATTCAGAGCCTTGCCGCTGATCGGGCAGGCGACTTGCTTCAACTGGCCGGTGCCCAGCATCTGCAGAGCAGCCTTGGCGGCGAACTTCTTTTCGTCGGCTTTAAAAGCCTTCGGGCAGTTGTCGCAGCAGAACTCGACCTTGCCGCCGGCAAAATCGGCGGTGGACGTCGACTTGGCGTCCTTGCCCGACACCGGGCACTTGGCCTTGAACGTGCTGTCGGCCGCCGTGTCCGCGGCAATCAAGGCTTGCGTCAACAACAGGGCCGAGGCCACCAAGCCCGCGAGTGCGATACGAGTCTTCATGGAAATTTCCTTTTCATCAAAGAGCGAAGAACTGTTTCGAATGAACCGTCCTAGGCGTCCCGTCTTGTCCCGCAAGACGAGCGCATGATCACCGACCGAATGCGCGAATGCAACAACCCGGCAGGCGGCAGGCTTTTCAGGCTTACCACCAGCGCGCGGCGCTACTATCACGCGGTGAAAATTCAGATCAACCAGATCGAGAAGCGAATGCGAACCGGCGGCTGATCGAAATCAGCCAGGGACGCATTACCGCGAGTACGCAACGAAGAAGAGAGGGGCAAGCTACTGCCCACGGACTCGGCCAGTGAGGCCGAAAGCGCTTGCTTGACGACTTGCTGCCCTTCGGACGGAGTAGGTGCAACAGGACGCGTGGGACCTTGTGTACAGCAGCAATTCGGGTTGGGGATCTCGGCGGCTTTCTTGCTGCAGCAGCTCTTGGTCGTTGCGGTCTTGGCTTTGCAGCAGCCACAGCACTTCTTTGCGACAACGACCGGCTCGCTAGCACAACTAGCCAGCGATTGGGGAACGGCATTCACAACAAGCACCACGGGCGCCAACAGGCAGGCCAGCAGAGTGTGAATGACGCGTCGTTGCATAGGTACGTCCGAGGTCGCCGAGGAATGCGATCCCACCGTCGTGATTGTCCGAGGGGAGGGGAGCCAAGTCAAGCGAAACCCGGGCGAATCAAGGTCGTCGGTGATACACCCGCTGAACGGCTCTAATCCCTTAGTAGAACGTTGCTTACACTGCTTTTTTCGTCGGTGATCGTAGCGGCCTTGCCCTTGGCGACTCGCCGGGACTGCCCCGGCGGCACCTAAAGCGGCTTGGCGGTCGCTATTATCGAACGCCGAGTGGCCCCGACTATGATAAATTGCTTCCGCCGCGCGATTATTTCAGAATCGGTCCGAGCTGCGACATTTGTCGCGCCGATTACTCGTGGCGCATTTCTGCGGGAACATAAGCATGTCGTCTTGTATGCGACGTTGGCCTGCGGTGTTGGTTGCCCTGTTCTTTGTGCTGACGAATGTCACGCCTGAACTGTGGGCCGAAGAGACTGCTTGCGAACCAAAACCGAGCCCCGCTGCCAAGGCCAATACCACGGGCTCGGCCCAGCATGGCTACCACCTGCTGCGCACGAAGCCCTATCTGCCGGCCGAGTTTCCGGCGACCGCGTTCGAGAACATCTGGCGTGCCTGGCCTGCCACGCTGAAGGGCGAGGCCAAGAAGGCCACGCCCGACGAGCGGCGCAAGATGTCGCTATCACGGTATGGTCTGCCCACAGCGCCCGAGGACGAGGCTGGCATTCCGATGGCCTACATCGACGATGGCCGTGGCGGCTGGTCGCTGACCTGCCTGTCGTGTCATGGCGGCAAAGTCGCCGGCCGATCGATGCCGGGGCTGGGCAACTCGCACTTCGCGTTCACCACGCTTACGCACGAGGTGATGCGCGCCTGGATGCTGGACGGAGGCAAGCCAGAGCCTTGGCAATTAAGTCGTTTGACGGCGCACCTGGGGGCAAGCAACGGAACGATCGATGCCCAGGTATTCAGCATTCAGCTCACGGCGCTGCGCGATGACGAGATGAACGTTCACTTTGACGCCACGATGCCGGCTTACGCACACCACGACCTGGATGCGCCGCCGCTGTGGAATGTGAAGAAGAAGTCGCGGCTCTACATCGATGGATTCGCTGAGAAGACGCCTCGTACGATCATGCAATTCGCGTTGTATCCGGAGAATGACGCGGCGACGATCAAAGCGTGGGAAGAGGATTTTCGCGACATCCTGGCCTGGATCGAATCGCTCGAGGCGCCGAAGTATCCCTACGAAATCGATACGGCCCTGGCCGCGCAAGGCGAGCCGATCTTTCGCCGGGTTTGCGCTGAGTGTCATGGCACATACGGCCCGGAAGGTACCTACCCCGAAAAACGGGTGTCGATCGACGTCGTGAATACTGATCCAGTGCGGCTGAGTGGCATGCCACCGGAGCATCGCCGCCGCTTCGGCACCGGCTGGTTGGGCGAAGAAGGGAAGCGCACAGCGGTGGAAAAGCCGGACGGTTATGTCGCTCCGCCGCTGGATGGGGTCTGGGCCTCGGCACCGTACCTGCACAACGGCTCGGTCCCCACGCTATGGCATTTGTTTCATTCCGCAGCCCGGCCGGTCGTTTGGTTGCGGACCGAGGACGGCTACGATCGGAAACGCGTGGGGCTGGAAGTGACCGGTTTCGACGAGCTTCCGGCCACGGTCAAGGATGGCGCCGAGCGGCGTCGTTATTTCGACACCCGGCTATCGAGCAAGAGCGCCGCAGGCCATACTTTCCCTGATGAGCTGAGCGAAGACGAAAAGCGGGCAGTGATCGAGTATTTGAAAACGCTTTGACAGTTCCGCGGCCCGTGTCGCGCAGCTTTTAAGAATTCTTTGTGTCATCTAGCTTTGGAGGTTTTGCCTTGATTCGCGCTTGTGCTTGCACCTTATTTGCGTTGATTTGCACGCTCCTGTTCGCGGGTCGTTCGACGGCCGCCGAGTTTCAGCCTGTTCCCGCCACGGCGATCGAAGACGTCGTCTATGGCCACAAGGACGGCCTGGCACTGACGATGGACGTGCTGACGCCCCAAGAGAATCCCAAGGGAATCGGCATCGTGCTGATCTCGAGTGGCGGCTGGCGGTCGCGCAAATCGAATGTGCCGTCCGAAGAAGAACCACGCAAGCGCGAGCATTGGGTGCAGGGACTTCTCAAGGGAGGCTACACGCTGTTCGTCACGCGGCATGGCAGCGGGCCGCGCTACTTTGTGCCCGAGATGGTCGAGGACGTGCGCCGCGCCGTACGTTTCGTACGTTTTCACGCGGCCGATTACCATGTCGATCCGGCGCATCTGGGCATTACCAGCGGCTCGTCGGGTGGGCATTTGTCCTTGATGGTTGGATTGACGGGCGACGACGGCAACAAAGACTCGAAGGACGTCGTCGAACAACAGAGCAGTCGCGTGCAAGCGATCGTGGCTTGGTTTCCGCCCACCGACATGATCAATTGGGGAGAGGACGCGGGCTGGAAGGCGATCGAAGAGAAACGCCCCGGTTTCCTCAAGAGCTTATTCGGCGAAATGAACGACCCCGAAGCGCAGTTGCGCTCGATCTCGCCGATTTACCATGTGACGGCCGACGATCCGCCCGTGCTGCTGATTCACGGCGACAAGGATAAGACCGTGCCGCTACAGCAGTCAGAGATCTTCAAGGCGAAGTGCGAGGCGATTGGCTTGCCGGTCGAATTGATCGTACAGCCAGGGGGCGGGCATTCGTGGTGGCCGGGTATTCTCAACCATTACGACGCGGTAACCGCCTGGTTCGATAAGTACCTGAGCAAGTAGCGCCCGCCGTCGATATGACCAGGCCGAGCCATGATCGTGGGGCGCGCGCTGCGCACGAGACTAAATCGCAAACGCAGCGACGTCTCGGGCTGAGGGTGGCTGTCATCACGCTTGCGGCCGGTTATGCGGCACTGTTCTACAGCGCGCCCCTCGCGGATCTTCGTGGAAATTCGCGAGCTAGCGCGCTTGGGCAAATGTTGCTGCTGCCCGACGAGGTAGCGGCCAACTGGACGGGCGATCCAGCAGAATTCGCAATTGTCGATCGGTTGCGAGTAATCGTGCCGGCGCTTGCGCTGTTTGGCGTCTGTGGGCTGGCAGGTACTTTGGTAATGCGCGCGACCCGCGCTGATCGCGGGCTAACGCCGGCC
The DNA here is from genome assembly GCA_036499395.1 of Pirellulales bacterium. NCBI lineage: Bacteria > Pseudomonadati > Planctomycetota > Planctomycetia > Pirellulales > Pirellulales bacterium. Next base: position 59,030 of record DASYDW010000136.1, on the reverse strand, counting down.
GAGCATGTCTTCTTCGCGTGCGGCGTGGGATTCGGGGTGGTCTCGCTCTACACCTTTCTTGTAGGCATCGCTGGTGGGTTGCACGTCCGCGCGTTGTTCGTGGCGCCGGGACTTGCCCTAACAGTGTGGGGGCTCGTCGGGCTCTGGCAATTCCGAGGAAAGTATCGCGCGAAGACTAGCGGCACGCATGCGGAAGTAGCCAATGAACGCGACAACGCAACCAACTGGCTGTGGTGGGCTGCGCCGTTTGTCATCGTGATCGTGATGGGCGGATCACTGACGCCTGTCGATTTCGATGTGCGCGAATACCACCTGCAAGTTCCCAAAGAGTTTTATCTGAACGGGCATATCGGATTCTTGCCGCACACCGTTTACGGCAACATGCCATTGGGAACCGAAATGTTGCCATTGGCGGCGATGGTTACGTTTGCCGATTGGTGGTTTGGCGCGCTGGTCGGCAAAGTCGTGATCGCCCTGGCGGCGCCACTGACGGCGCTGGGCTTGATGGCGGCCGGACAACGTTTTGTCAGTACCACGGCAGGCGTCGTGGCGGCACTCGTCTACATCTCAACGCCGTGGATCGTGCGCGTCTCGACTTTGGGGCTGATGGAGGGTTTCTCCTCACTCTATTTGTGGGGAACGGTATATGCCGTCGTAAATTGGTGGCGCGATGAGCGTGGGAATAACACGTCACGATTGTTGTTGGCCGGGTTTCTGGCGGGCTCTGGTGCCGCGTGCAAGTATCCGAACGTGTTGTACATTCTGTTGCCCGCTGCGTTGGTCGTTGTCGTCCGCGCATGGCGGCCGTGGCATTCGTCACAGCAAAATGCTTCAAGCGATGCGGGATGGACGCATCGCACGGAATGGGTGCGACCCATCATGGCCTTTGCGCTGGCAAGCAGTGTTGCTTGTGGCCCGTGGTTCGTTAAGAACTGGATACTCACGGGAAATCCCGTTTATCCACTGGCCTTCGAGGTTTTTGGGGGCCAGACGCGCGACGCGGAGCTGAACGCGCAATGGACGCGCGCCCACCGTCCGCCGGGTTTCGGGGCGGAGGAACTTTTTGAATCGGCAGCGAATGTTGCCTGGCGCAGCCCCTGGATCAGCCCGCTGGTTCTACCCTTGGCCCTGCTGGGTGTAGCGACCAGTTGTTACCGCCGGCTGGCGGTAGGGCTCGCAGTGTATGCGTTCTACGTGTTCGCCATCTGGTGGCTATTAACCCATCGCATAGACCGCTTTTGGATACCGATTCTGCCCGTGCTGGCATTCCTGGCCGGTCTGGCGGTAAGTCCCGGTGCGCTTGTTCGCTGGCACTGGCCGATCAAATCGGCGCTCGGCACTATGCTGGCCGCGAATCTTCTGTTGATCGTGGGTGGAGGGGGAGGCGACATCAGCTACTTCGTCAGTCTTGCGTCATTGAATCGCGATCCGCTCCGCGTAAACGCGGGACACCAATACCTGAATGCCCATCTTTCCCCAAAGGACACCGTGCTGACCGTGGGGGATGCCGAGGTATTCGATCTTCGCATGCCGGTTCTTTACAACACGGTGTTCGATCGTGAGCGGTTCGAGACGTTAATGGTCAATCGCACCTCGGACGAGCGCAAGCAAGCACTTGCGGATCTGGGTGTGACCTATGTCGCGGTGAGTTGGAGTGAGGTCGATCGCTACCGCTCGCCGGGGAATTACGGTTTTACAGATTACATTCAGCCCGCGCTGTTTGATAATTTAGTGAAGACCGGCGTGCTCGCTCCGGCATTGGTGCTAGCGGACGATGAGGAAGCAGGTCGACGCTACCAAATCTTTCCGGTGCCTGGTGCTAGCACCGTGGGCGAGTAGCAACCGTACCTGCCCGTAGCGCCAGGACGCTCTCATCACTGATATTGTCCGGAGCTTTCCAGTGACGTAAACTGCCCCCTCAGCCGCAACAGCGGTCCGGCGGATCATGGAAGCATCGTCCGGTAGCGAGAGCAGCATCGAATGGAAGCGCGCGTCAACGTCCGAAAAGGCCCTTCGGCAGGGAATGGTAAGCGACCGGCATCGAGCCATTGCGCGGAGTCGCCCGCCGCAGGCAACTTCGGCGACGAGTTGCGCGAAAGCGTCTCGCGTACGCAGCAATGGCTGCTGCAACAGCAGCAGGAGGATGGCCATTGGGTCGCCGAGCTCGAGGGAGATACGATCCTCGAGAGCGAATACATCTGTTTGCTGGCCTACCTGGGCAAGCACCGTACATCGATTGCGCGCAAAGCGGCACAATATCTCCTTTCAAAGCAAATGCCCTGCGGCGGTTGGACGCTGTATCCCGGCGGTGGGCTCGATATCAGCGGCACCGTGAAGGCGTATTTCGCCTTGAAGCTGACCGGCCATGACACCAGTGCCGAATACATGGTGCGCGCCCGGAACCGGATTCGCGCGGCCGGCGGCGCCGAGGCCGTCAACAGTTACACGCGGTTTTATTTGGCTCTGCTGGGACAGATCTCTTACGACGAATGTCCGGCCGTTCCGCCCGAGGTCATGCTGCTGCCGCGTTGGTTCCCGATCAACTTGTATTCGGTCAGCGCCTGGTCGCGAACAATCCTGGTTCCCTTGTCGGTGATGTCGGCCTGTCAGCCCGTCGCTGCGCTCGATCCCGATTTGGGCATCGGTGAGCTGTTCTTGAATGGCCCAAAGAACCTCCCGCCGCTGCGTTGTCCGGGTCTAAAAGGGGGAACCGGCCTGTTCAGTTGGGACCGCTTCTTCCGCGTGACGGACAAGGCGATGCACTTCTGCCAGCGATGGAACTTGCTTCCTCGCCGTAAACGCGCGCTCGAGGCAGCCCGGCATTGGATGATCGAACGTTTCGAGGGGAGCGACGGCCTGGGAGCGATCTTCCCGCCGATGATCTGGAGCATCGTCGCTTTGCGATGCCTGGGCTACGCCGATGACTCGCCCGAGTTGCGTTACTGCTACGAGCGGCTCGACGGATTGCTGATCGAGGAAGAGGACACGATTCGCTTGCAGCCCTGCAAGTCGCCGGTTTGGGACACTTCGATCACGCTCCGCGCGCTGGCGGCTAGCGGATTGCCGGCCCAGCACGAGGCGTTTACCGCGGGCGTGCGTTGGCTGTTGGATCGCCAAATAACGCGTCCCGGAGATTGGTCCCACACCACCAAGGCCGAACCCGGGGGCTGGTGCTTCGAGCACGCCAACGCGTTCTATCCGGACCTTGACGACACGGCGATGGCGCTGATGGCGCTCGAAGAGCAGTTCGCGTCGCTACCGGTTCCGGCGGGTGAGCCGCGGCTGTCTCGCTATTCCGCGGATGCACAACGACGCGCGGACGATGCCGACCCGATGCTGGAAGAAACGGCCGCTGCAATCGAGCGCGGCAGCCAATGGGTGCTGGCGATGCAGAATCGCGACGGTGGCTGGGGCGCTTTCGATCGGGATAACGATCGTGAGTTCCTCTGCTACGTTCCGTTCGCCGATCACAACGCCATGATCGACCCTAGTACGCCGGACCTGAGCGCACGCGTGCTCGAGTCGCTGGGCCAGCTTGGGCATCGCGTTGGACAACCGGCCATCGATCGTGCCGTGGCTTATTTGCGGAGCACGCAAGAGCAGGACGGCAGTTGGTTTGGCCGCTGGGGCGTGAACTACATCTACGGCACCTGGCAGGTGCTTTCCGGAATGGCGGCCGTCGGCGTCCCGGCGGACGACCCGGCTATGGCCGCGGGCGCCAAATGGTTGCTCATCTACCAACAGGAAAATGGTGGTTGGGGCGAATCCCCGGACAGCTACGCCGAACCCTCGCTGCGTGGTCAGGGGAACCCGACGGCTTCGCAAACAGCCTGGGCCGTGGCCGGACTGGTCGCGGCCGGATTGCACAATCATCCGGCTACGCTACGCGGCGTGCGCTTCCTCGTCGAATCACAACGCACGGACGGCACCTGGGACGAATCCGAGTTCACAGGCACCGGTTTTCCGCAAGTCTTCTACCTAAGGTACCACTGGTACCCGATCTACTTCCCGCTGATGGCGATGGCGCAATGGGCCAAGGCGGCGGGCGAAAGCATCCCCGCTACAGTGCCGTCGCTCGACGCGACAGCCGCCGCTTAGGGGCGCGCCAGAAACGTAAATTTCGTCCTTGGACTAGGAGTGTGCCATGCGGTTCCCGATTTCTCTGACACGCACGATGGCGTCTTACTTGCTGCGCAAGCGATTGGCCGGCGCGGACAAGTTTCCGCTGGTGCTGATGCTCGAGCCGCTGCACGCCTGCAACCTGACCTGCACAGGCTGCGGCCGTATTCGCGAATACGTCAGCACGATCAAGGACAAGCTGACGGTCGAAGAATGCCTGGCCAGCGTCGACGAATGCGGCGCGCCGATCGTCAGTATCTGCGGCGGCGAACCGATGATCTACCCAGCCATCGAAGAGCTGGTAGCGAAGATCCTGGAACGCAAAAAGCACGTCTATCTGTGTACCAACGGCATGTTCATTCGCAAGAAGATCGCCGGCTTCAAGCCGACGCCGCGATTCTTCTTCAACGTCCACCTGGACGGCATGGAAGAGAGCCACGACCTGGCCGTCGAACGCAAAGGCGTGTTCGAAGAGGCGGTCGACGGGATCAAGGTCGCCAAGGAACACGGCTTCCTCGTATGCACCAATACGACCGTCTACAAGGAAACCAACATGAACGAGATTGCCGTTCTGTTGGCGTACCTGACCGAGTTGGGAGTCGACGGCTTCATGATGTCCCCCGCCTACGGCTACGACGCGGTGCAACAGACGAATCCGCTGGGCGCACAGCAGATCTTCATGACGAGGGACGACGTACACGAGAAGTTCCGCGAGGCGAAGCCCCTGTTGAAGAAATTCAAGCTCAACACGTCGCCGATTTATCTGGAGTTCCTCCGGGGCGAGCGTGATCTGCAATGCGCGGCCTGGGCCAACCCGACCCGCAATATCCGCGGCTGGAAAGGTCCCTGTTATTTGATCACGGACACGCACCACAAGACCTACGACGATCTTGTGCAGTTGACCGATTGGAGTAAGCTCGGCCGCGGCAACGATCCGCGCTGCGAGCATTGCATGGTCCACTGCGGCTTCGAACCGGCCGCCGTGCTGGGCGTCAACAAGCGGCTGGGGGACGCCTTGAAAATGGCCCTCTGGCAATTGACCTGACGGTCGAAGGGGCACCGCGCCCGTATCGTAACGGCGCCATTCCTGCGTGCTATATGCCGGCTAAAAGCGCTCGATGAGCGCTTTTGCATGCTTATTCGCCTGGGGCGAAAAAGCATGGAACTTCCATTCACACCTCGGCCCGCGTGCGCGCTGCCTGAGGGTATGGTACGATTTTTTGGTCGTATCAATCGTGTTTGCGATGTGTTTGCAAGGGGAATCGCACGGTGAATCTGGGTTGGCTCCTGCGAGGCTGGTTGGCGCAACAAGCCCAGGCCAATCTGCGCGATAAGGTTCGGCAAACGGTCGAAGACGAATTGGCAGGGCAAGCAGCGACGCAAAACACCACACCGTCACCGTCTGCGTCATGTGACGTGGGAATCGTCTTCGCCTTATCGGCCGAGTCGGGCGGAACTGAGGATTTGCTTTCCGGCACGCTCACGACCAAAGGAGACGGCTTCGTCGCGCATACGGGTTCGCTCGACGGTCGCCACGTGACCATCCTGCTCGCTGGCGCGGGACGCGAGGCCGCGATGCGCGGTACCCAGGCGCTGATCCGGGGACATAAACCGCGCTGGATCATCTCGGCTGGATTCGCGGGCGGGCTGCGCCCCGAGTTGCGCCGCGGCGATATCGTGATGGGAAACGAGATCGTCGACATCTCCGGGCGGCGCTTGTCGATCGACTTGAAGTCTGAATCAACTTCAGCGGTTCACGTGGGACGACTGCTGACGGTGAATCGGATCATTCGCGAGCCCGCGGAAAAGGCCGCGCTTGGCGCGACGCACAACGCCCTGGCGGTCGACATGGAGTCGTGGGCAGTGGGCGAGGTCTGCCGGCAAGACAAAGTCCGCTTCCTGGCGATTCGCGTAATCAGCGATACAGTTGATGATGAACTGCCCGAGGATCTAGACCGTTTGATCATGCAACGCACAACGGCGGGGCGCCTGGGGGCGGCGGCAGGTACGCTGTTTCGCCGTCCGTCAAGCATCAAAGACATGCTGCGCCTTAGGGAAGACGCCCTCGTGGCGTCGGATCGGCTGGCAAAATTTCTGGAAAGCGTGATCCAGCAGTTGATACCGGCGCCGGTCCGCGAATAGTCCCTGGTCGGTGAGTATTCACCGTCGAGGCGTGAACTAGCTCGCACGTATCAAGTAACGCCAGACGCCCGTATGCGACGTAGGTCGTGGATCAGCCCGAGGCGGGAAACTTCGACTCGTAACGCAAGCTGTCGACAAAGTGCTTGGCTTGCTCGAAGTCGTTGGGGCTGTACTCGCTGATGTTGCTCTTCAGCATGCCCATTAGCCGGTCGCAAGCCTTATTGATGTCACGATAGCTCTCGGCGCCGATGAAGCCCGAGATCGTGGCTCGCGACTTGTAAAGATCGTCCAATTCGTCACAGGCTTCGACGTACTTGGGATCTTGCATAATGATCGGCCAATGAATCTTGCCCGTCGTCGGATCGAGTTGTTCAGCGTCGAGGCGTTTGGGCGCCGCGTCGTGCGCGATCTTCGTGATCTCGTCCATCGAGAGCCGGGTGTGGTCCGCGATGTAAGCACGATGCGCTTGTCGCATCTGGTAGTAGGCGTTGGTCCATTGAATCCGATTGCTGATGTCCTGGCTGCGCGCCGCGAGATAATTCTGCGTTGCCATCGAGTTCTGCAAGTTAGCGTAGCCCGATGCGGCAATCACGCTGGCCAAGCCGAACTCGGCGGACGACTGTGCGGTGCCGACCATGCCGAAGCCGCCGTAACCACCCATTCCCCCGTAGGGCATGAAACCGCCGCCGAAGCCTCCGCCGCCGTTGCGCACATTAATGTTCGTTGCTGCAGGGTTCGCCACCGGTTGGTTCTGCGCGTGGGCGGCGCTACTTCGAAGGGCCGCGACGATCAGCATCATCCCTAGGATCGTGTTAATCGGCAGTCGCATGTGTGATCCTTTTCCGGCGAAGAGAGAAAACTGCCCGGCAAGCGGAAAGCTGTGCGTCTCTACTTAAATGTACCTGTTCGCGGCAAAGTTGCTCATCCGCCGCGCGCAGAATTCTGGTCGAAAAGCCGGCTCGCGGCGCCGGCCATTCCAATAGACTTCCTAAATAGCCAAGTTTATACTCGAAAATCGGGTGCAGCAAGCTTCGTCGTCGCTACCCGCCGCCCTGCGATTGGCCCTCTTCGAAATCTCGCAACTGCCTTCCGGAGTTTCACGTATGCGCCGTCTGGGTTTGATACTGGCGTGCCTCTGCGCCCTCGCGCTGGGAACATGCCCCGCCACGGCTCAAGAGGTAGATGTTGCGAAGCTGACAGCAGCGCTTTCCGGTGATGAGGCGGCGCAGGCCGCCGACAGCCTGGCGCGGTTAGGACCACGCGCAAAACCTGCGGTGCCGGCGCTCATTAAGGCTTTAGACGGCAAGAGCGACGACGCCAGCTGGCGCGCGGCGCGGGCCCTGGGTGCCGTCGGCAAAGACGCGTCTCCGGCCGTTTCAGCCCTGGTCGCGCACCTCAGCGATTTAGACGCCGCGATGCGGACGCAATGCGTGGCCGCGCTCGGGAAGATCGGGGCTGCCGACGATAAGACCGTCGCCGCGATCAGCAAGAGCGTTGTCGACGAAGAGCCACACGTGCGGCGCGCCGCGATTCAGGCATTGCAGCGCATGAAGACTGACCCCAAGGTCTTGATTCCAATTTTGCTGCAAGTCGTCCACGACGCTCAGCCCCAGGTGGCGATGCCCGCTATGGCGGCGCTCTCGGACATGGGGGAAGCGGCGGTACCGGCACTGGTCGAGGCGCTCGATAACAAGGGATCGCGTCATTGGTCCGCCGTGGTGCTGGCCGAGATCGGCCCGAAGGCGGCGGCTGCTGCGCCGGCCCTGGCCAAGCTGGTCAAGGACGAGGAGCCCGAAGTTCGCATGCAAGCGCTGATCGCGTTGGGACAGATCGGACCGCCGGCGAAATCGGCCGTGCCCGAGATGGTTGATGCTCTGGCGGATAGCGAACCGGCCGTGCGTTATGGCGCTGCCTTTGCGCTTGGCAAATTACGAGCACAAGAGGCCGCCGACGCACTAGGCAAGTTGACCAAGTCCGACGACGCGACGTTGAAGCTAATCGCCGTGTGGGCCGTGGCGCGTATTCATCCGGACGATCCTGTTGCGATTCGCAACGCGATGGAGGCGATTACCGCGGCGATTCGCAGCGAAGATCCGCAGTTGAGCCGTACCGCGGCTCGGGCGTTGGCCGAGATTGACGGGTCGAGTGCTTCGCTGACGCCGGCCATCAAGGCGGCGCTCGACGAGATGGATCCCACCGTAATCGAGCACATCATGGAGGCGCTTGCCGACGTCGGCGGCGAGGCGGTTCCGGTGTTGACCGCGGCCCTGGATGACGAAAAGGCACGCGGCGCAGCGGTGCGTGCGCTGGGACGAATCGGGCCGCCTGCGAAAGCGGCCGCTCCGGGTCTGACTGCGATTCTGGCCGATAAAGACGATCAACTGGTGAGTGATGCCGCGCTGGCACTGGCCGCGATCGGCCCGGACGCGGCGAAGGCTGTGCCGGCCCTATCCGGATTACTTGCCAAGCCCGACGCGGGCTGTCGCTACGCGGCGGCCTTGGCATTGGGGCGCATTGGCGCCGCGAGTAAGAGTGCGGTCCCGGCTTTGCAGAAGCAGATTGGCAAGGAGCCGATGCTATCGATCGCCAGCGTCTGGGCGATCAAACGCATCGATCCGGCGAATCGTTCACTCGCCCCGGCCGCGGTGCCGGTGTTGAATAAGCTCGTCACGGCGAAAGATGAAATCTTGCGCGTGCAGGCGGCCGGCGCACTCGGCGACTTAGGGCCCGAGGCGCGTGACGCCGTGCCGGCGCTCAAGAAACTGCTCGACGATCCCAACGAAGAGGTGCGTCGAACGGCGGCCGATTCGCTCTCGAAGATTCAAGGCACTGCGCCCCCCGCGCCGACGAAAGGTGCGCCAACCAAGGGCGTCCCGGCCAAGACGCCGCCTGCCAAGGGGCGGTAAACATAGTCGAGAAGTATCATTCGATCGCTTTCGTGGCCGCGATCGGCTTTGTCGTCACCTTGATAACGTGGCAACTGCATCGTGGAATGCACAGCGGCAATTTCTGGCCGGCCGCGATCAGCACGCTGTTTGTCGTGAGCTACGCCTTTGCGTTCTCGCCGCGCGTCTCGGACGCTGTAAAGTGAACGGCTGAGAGCACCCTCTGGCTCGTCACTTCTCGACGATCGTGATGTCCTTGTACCAGGCTTCACTCGGTGGGCCGCCGTGGATTTGGACGCCGATCAGCCCGGTTTGCGCGATGCCGTCGTCCGGCTCGGTGTAGTCGACGGTTTGCAGACCGTTGATCCACAGTTGAATCCGTTTGCCGACCGCCAGAATGCGATAGTCGTTCCAGTCGTCTCGCCGCAGGACTTTGTTCACCGCTGTCAGGTCGGATTTTACGAGAATCTTGTTGCGGCGGGACTCGTCGTACAGCGCGCCCCACCAACCGTCTCCCAGGTCGGCCTGATACCCCGACACTTCGTGGTGGTTGGGAATGCGCTTGCTGCGGAATTGGATGCCGGCGTTGGCCCCTTTACCCACGACTTTGAACTTCGCGTTCAGTTCGAAGTCCCCATACTCACGGGTGGTGCAGAGGAACTCGTTTCGTGCGACCGGTTTCTCGAGGCTGCCGCCGACGATCGCACCGTCCTGGACGCGAAACACGTCGGTGTTTCCTTCCCAACCGGCGAGTGTCTTGCCGTCGAACAGGGAAACTGGCTCGGCCGCGTGGACGGTTGAGCCTAGCAGGCCCACGAACAGCAGGCACGGCAACAATTTCTTGGCGCAGCGTGTCATCGTCGGGATTCCGTGATTTCTTGGGAGCATGGAGCAATGCATGCCCAGCATACCCGGCTGCGCGCCGTGATGCCATTTTCGACAGATTCGCCGTCGTTTGGCGGATGCGGCGCTTTCGCGCCGGCGAAAACCTGCTCGCCCGCACTTGCCTGTCGCGGTATTATTGCTGCGCTCGCATCGCATAGCCCTGGAGAACCGTATGAGTACGCTGTTAGCGCTCGTTGATACATTCAAATTCAATCGCGATCGTACGTTGAAAACGCTCTCGACGATCGAGGCCGAGTCGAACCCGCGTGCCGTGCTGGGCTGGCGCCCCGGACCTGGCCGGACCCACATCGGCTGGCAGTTGACGCACATCGGCATTACCGAGGAACTGTTCGCCAGCGACCGCCTGGGCCTGAAGAAACCACCTGCGTTCGCCGAGTTGTTTGACCGATTTCGCGGCGGCAGCACGCCTGACGATGATGTGCCTGCGCCGGAGTTGATTCGACGGATTCTTACTGAAACTCGCGAGCGATTGCTGGCAACGGTCAATCAGCTCGACGAACAACGCTTAGACGAAATCCCCGAAGGGCTGTTGAAAGACCGCGGCTGGTCGTTGCGCACGGCGCTGCAAGTCATCGCCTGGCACGAGCCGCACCACCAGGGGCAGGCACATATCACGCACAATCTCTACAAGGCCGCCCACAGCAAGTGATGACGAAGCGATGGTCGTGGCGCAGCGATCCATCGCTCGCGGCATGATACGCCGTTCGAGAATTCTCCGCAGAGTTTCCCGCATACGATGCTTCACGAGTAACGACCTATGACGACCTCGACTGTCCGTCCTGCCAATTTGCACGAGCTGCGCGAGAGCGGCTGGGTCTCGAAAACCGTCAAGCGCGAAATCTACGACAATTTCATGGCCCGGCTGGTTGAGGATGAAGAGCTTTATCCAGGTATCGTCGGATATGAGAATACTGTGATCCCCGAGATCAATCTGGCCCTGATCGCCCAGCACGACATGCTGTTCTTAGGCGAGAAGGGGCAGGCGAAGAGTCGGTTGATGCGGTCGCTCGTGCGGTTTTTGGACGACGAGATTCCGTTTATCGACATCCCCGAGGCGCCGCTGCACGACGATCCCTTTCAGCCGATCAGCGGTGCGTGTAAACGATTCCTCGCCGAAACGCCGGAAGGCCGGGTGCCGATCGGCTGGTGGCCGCGCAGCGAGCGCTATGCCGAGCGATTAGCGCCGGGCACAAAATTCGCCGACATCATTGGCGAGATCGATCCGGCCAAGTTGGCCGGCGGCACCAGCATGTCAGCCGAAGAAGCTTTGCACTTCGGCCTCATTCCGCGCATGCATCGCGGTATCTTCGCGATGAACGAGCTGCCCGAACTGGACGAACTGGTGCAAGTCGGCCTGTTCAACATCCTGGAAGAGCGCGACGTGCAGATTCGCGGCTTTCCCGTGAAGTTTGATATCGACGTGCTGATCCTTTTTTCGGCGAATCCCTCGACGTATAACCGCAGTGGCAAGGTGATACCGCAGTTGAAGGACCGCATCGGTTCGGTCATTCACACGCACTATCCGCTGGAGCGCGACCTGGGCATCCAGATCATGCAGCAAGAGGCGGGCATCGAACTAGACGGGGATTTTCCCGTCGTTGTGCCGTACTTCATGCGTGAAATCATCGAGGAGATCAGCATTGTCGCCCGCCGCTCAAAATACGTTGATCATCAGTCGGGCGTGAGCGCGCGATTCAGCATCGCCAACTATCGCACCCTGATCGCCAGCGCCCGGCAACGCGGGGCCCGGCTCGGCGAGCGTCCGGCGGTTCCTCGCATCAGCGACCTGGGACACATCTATTCGTCGTCCCTGGGTAAGCTCGAACTGGACATGATGGGGAGCCATCAGATGTCCGAGCGGCAGGTGCTGGATGCCATTGTCGCCGAGGCGATTCGCAATGTGTTCGAGCTGTACGTCGATCGCCACGGCCTGGAAGAAATCGGCCATATCTTTGGTGGCGGCGTAAAGATCGAAGTTGGCGACATGCTCCCTTCGGAAGCGTACGCGCAGCGGCTTGAGCGCGTTCCGCCGGCCTGGGACAAGGCGTTCGAAGTGAATGCCTCGACCGATCCGGCAGTGCGCGCCTCTTGCGTCGAGTTTGTGTTGGCTGGCCTGTACGCCACGGACCGCATCTCGCGCTCGCAACAGCGCGGGCGGATCATGTACGAGCTATAGACCGGATGGACGCGACTCAGGACCGCGACCGGGGCGGGCGGACCATGCCATAGACCGGAATCTGGTGGCCGCGCGGCGCCGTGCATTCAGCGACTTGAAAGCCGTGCCGCTGGTAGAGGCGGACGTTTTGCTCTTGATGCGTGTCAAGCCAGCAGGGAACACCCTCAGCGTCGGCCCGCTCCAGGATCGGCGTCATCAAGTTGCTGCCAATGCCACGACCCTGATGATCGGGATCGACGGCGATCGCCGCCAGATACCAATGGGATTTGTGTGCGTACTGATGATGCATGCGGCGGCCAACTTCGTCGTAATCGATGAGCCGCCGAAACCCGCGCAGGCCAAAGCCGGGTAGCAGCCGCAACATGCCTGATCGCACTTGTTGCCAGAAACTCGGAATATCGGTGCCGGGCCGTAGCCAGGCCGTGATGCCGGAAAAATCGAGCGTCGCGTACGCCTGGCCGCGACACATGCAATCCCACAGCATGGCGCCGTACAAATCCGCCACGGCGCGCAGGCGACGATGGTCTTTCGGTTGGGAATAGACCATCAGGTTGTAGTCGTAGAAGGCGCAGCCGAGCAGTGCTTTCGCGCGAGGGAAATCGGACGGTTCCAAACGCCGCATGCCGTTGGTCGTGGTCGCTTGGCTCATGTATCGAAGCGCCTAGGTTTTTGTCTTAGCTGCCAACGAACCGACAAACTCGAGACTGCGGTCGATCCACGCGCGCAAGTCTCGTTCGGTATCGATCCCCTCCGCCGCGACGACGATCCAGCCGGTCATCGGCCGCCCGGTAAAATCGAACTCGCATGCATGCGGGAGACGCAGTGCCGCACGATAAGCATCTTTTCCGACACGCGCGATCAGCGAATCTTGCCAGATGCCAACGCACACGTTGCCTCGCAACATGAAGCACGTCGTGCCGAACATTTTTTTCTCAGTGATGCCCCGTTCGCGTCCGACCACGGTTCGCACTCGATCAGCTAAGGAGGAACTAAAAGGCATGGCGTGGCTCCGTTAACCGCCACCGATAGCCGGCAGAAAATGTATTTCGCTGTTCGGACGGATCGGCGTCAACAATCGTGTGGTCATCGACCCATCGATTGACACGGCCAGACCCGGGGCGATCGTGTCCCCCATAACGACGCGCGCGAAGAGCCCAGGGCATTCGCCGTCGAGCTGTCGCAGGAGGTCACGCAACGTCGCGCCTGTGGCCGTCATTTGCGAGACGCCGCCTGTGAGATCGCGCATCTGAGGTGGAAAGAAGACGGTGGCCATGGAAGGAAGCTGTAACCAGTAATCGGAAGCCAGTAAGCGGCGAAAGACCAGAACGCGTGATGTCTCTGATTACTGACGGCCAGCGACTGCCTACTGCTTTTCTTGCATTGCTTTCCAAACTCGCGGCGGCGACATGGGCAGTTCGCCGTGCCGGACGCCGGTCGCATGGTAGATTGCGTTGGCCACGGCGGCCGGCGGGGCCACGATGGGCGTTTCGCCGACGCCGCGCACGCCATACGGGTGCGCGGGGTTGGGCACCTCGACGATGATCGTATCGATCATCGGCAGGTCGAACGCCGTGGGCATACGATAGTCGAGATAGCTGGCGTTGCGCATCCGGCCCTGATCGTCGTAGAAGTATTCTTCGTTCAGCGCCCAGCCGATTCCCTGCACGCTTCCTCCCTGCAATTGTCCCTCAACATAACTGGGATGAATTGCCTTGCCGGCATCCTGAATGGCGGTGTATCGCAGGATCGTGACCTTGCCCGTATCAGGATCGACCTCGACGTCGACGATATGGGTGCCGAAGCCGTTCGAAGGGCCCTCAGGATCGACCGCGGCACGACCAACGATTGGGCCACCGGTTTGATTGAGCTTGCCGGCTAGTTCCTTGAACGAGATCGATTTGCCGGCGGCGTAGAAGCTGCCGTCGTCCCATTTCACGTCCGCCGGCTTGCATTCCCACAATACTGCAGCGCGGGCGGCCATCTGCTCGCGAAGATCGAGCCCGGCATGATAGGCGGCCAGTCCGGTGGCGAACGTGGTGCGGCTGCCGCCGGTGACGTCGGTATAGCCGACGCTGTCGGTGTCGGCGACCTGAGGATGCACGTCCTCGGCCCTGATGCCCAATGTCTCGGCCAACTGCATGGCGATGCTCGTACGCGTACCGCCGATATCGGTCGAACCTTCGATCAGAGTCACGGTGCCGTCGGAATTGACGTTTGCCGCGACGCTACTTTTCAAGCCGATGTTGAACCAGAATCCGCTGGCAATGCCACGACCACGATAGGGGCCGGTGAGCGGCGAGCGCCAGTGGTCGCTGTTCTTAGCCGCCTCGAGCGTTTCGATGAAGCCAATACGCGGATAGACCGGACCGTCGACGCGGCGCGAACCTTCCTTGACAGCGTTTTGCAGACGGAACTCGAGTGGGTCGATCTGCAACTTTTCCGCAAGCTCGTCAATGACCGACTCGCAGGCAAACGCCGCTTGCGTCGCGCCTGGAGCACGGTAGGCCGCGGTCTTCGGCTTGTTCAACAAGACGTCGTAGCCATCGACACGGGCGTTTGGAAAATCGTAACAACTGAAGACGCACATGCAGCCCGGGCCGATCATGCCGCCGGGATAGGCGCCGGCATCGTAGGCCAGCCATGCCTCGCCGGCCGTCAATCGACCGTCCTTCTTGGCGCCGATCTTGACGCGCATGAACGAGCCGGGGGTCGGGCCGGTTCCTTCGAAAACGTCGGCGCGCGTCATGGTCATCTTTACGGGGCGACCACATTTCCGGCTGAGGATCGCGGCCACCGGTTCGAGATAGACCGTGATCTTGCCGCCGAAGCCGCCGCCGATTTCACACGGCACGATCGTCACCTGCGAGACGGGCACCTGCAACAACTCGGCCGTCTGAGCCCGCGCCGTGAAGGCCCCTTGAGTTGACGTCCAAATCGTTATGTGGCCGTCATGGTTCCAAAGCGCCGTGGAAACGTGTGGTTCGATGTAGCCTTGATGGACACTGGCGGTCTTGAACTCGCGATCAATGACCAGATCGGCCTCGGCGAAACCTTGCTCGACGTTCCCTTTTTCGAAGTGGAGGTGAACCGAGACATTCGTGGGTTTCGTTCCGATCTTGCCCATCTCGTTCGTGAACACGTTATCGTGACACAGTGGTGCGTCGTCCCGCATCGCGTCCAAAACCCAGGTCACTGCCGGCAGCGGTTCGTAGTCAACCTTGATCAGTTTGATCGCCTCTTCGGCGACGTGTGGGCTGGTGGCGGCAACAGCCGCGACGGCGTGTCCCTTGTACAGAACCTTGTCATGCGCCAGGCAATTGGCGCCCAAGTGCGCCAGGTTCACCATGCCTTCGCCAAGGTCAGCCATTTTGTCCTTGAGATTCGGAAAGTCGTGGCTCGTTACCACGGCCAGCACGCCAGGTAGCTTTTCGGCAGCGCTCGTGTCGATCGATTTGATCGTGGCGTGCGGATGCGGGCTGCGCAGGACGCGCCCATGCACGAGGCCAGCCATCTGCACGTCAGCGCCGTAGATGGCGCGGCCGGTGACCTTGTCGACACCGTCATGACGGACAGGCCGGGTGCCGATAACTTTATACTTCACCGCCGCCTCTTTGGTTGCGGCCGGCTCTTTAGCTTTGCCCTTTGGCGGAGTATCAGTAGCCATCAGCGAGAAGTCTCCTGCAAGGCAACGGCGGCATCCTGCACGGCGCGAACGATTTTGTCGTAGCCCGTGCAGCGGCAGAGATTGCCAGCCAATTCGAAGCGAATATCTTGTTCCGAGGGGCGCGGATTGCGGTCGAGCAGTGCTTTGGCTGCGACGAGAAAACCGGGCGTGCAGATGCCACACTGCAACGCGGCTCCTTCCAAAAAGCACTGCTGCAACGGGTGCAGATGGGCCGTATCGGCCATCCCTTCGATGGTACCGATCTGGGCGCCTTCGGCCTCGACGGCCAGTACCAGGCAACTATTGACTGGTACGCCGTCCAGCATGACGGTACACGCGCCACAGTTGCCGTTATTGCAACCTTCTTTCGAGCCGGTGAGTTCCAGCGTGTCGCGCAGAACTTCCAGCAGGCTCTGTCGCGGTTCGCAGAGAAATTCCACGGCTTCGCCGTTAATCGTCGTCGAGACGTGCGCTTTCTTCACCACGGCAGTCGTTCCTTGAAGGTGTCAGTCAACGGAGTCCTCTTTCCCAACGTTCCGAGCGACGTCAGCTAATACTTCTTTCCGTTGGGCGAGTGGCCGACATGCACGCCCCGAGCGCGCTCGGCGGCTCCGGTGAGCGCGCGGGCGGTCATGACTCCCACGATGTGCAGCCGATATTCGGCCGGAGCACGCATGTCGCTGATCGGCTTGGCGAGCAAGCGGGCGCGGTTGCCTGCCTCGGTAAAAGTTTCGGCCGTTGCCGGCTTTCCAACGAGCCATGAGGCCACGTCAATCGCCGCCAGCGGTTTAGGGGCCACGGCTGCTAGTCCTAATCGCGCGGCCTCGATCGTGTCGCCTTTGGCGTTGAGCCTTAGCCAGGCTCCAGCCCCCACGACGGCGATATCCATCTCATTGCGAGGAATGAACCGCAGATAGCGCGACCCTTCGTGCTTCGTTGGCGCGGCAAACTCAAGTGCCACCAGCAGCTCGCCGCGCTTGAGCACGTTGCGGCCCGGGCTGGTGCAGAACTCGGCCACCGGCACGCTACGACGACCGTCCGGGCCGGCGATTAAACATTTCGCATCCAGGGCGATTAGCGCTGGGATTGAATCCGCGGCGGGCGAGGAATTGCACAGGTTGCCACCGATCGAGCCACGGCTTTGAATCTGCCAGCCGCCAATAATTCGTGCGGCGTCGGCCAGTGCCGGATAAGCGGATGCAACAGCCGGATCGCGGTAGATTCGGTAACAGGGGACGCTGGCCCCCAGGTGCAGGCCCTGCGCCGCGCTGAACGAGAGGTTCATCAACTCAGGGATTTTCTTGATGTCGACAATCAGGTCGGCATCACGAAGTCCCTCACGAAGCTGGACCAGGATATCCGTCCCGCCGGCCAGGATTCGGGCCTTTTCCCCACGTGCGGCCAGCAGGCCTACGGCCTCGTCCACGCTGTGAGCGGCCGCGTATTCTATTTCTTTCAAAGGTATTCGGTCTCCAACAGATTTCCCGAACTCCCAATCACTCCCCAAGGAAATTTGACGGCGGCGGCCGCCGGCTGTCAAGCTCGTGGCGGAATCGGCGGCAGGGTGCTATCCCTTTTGGCTAGTTGCCGTTAGCGCCGAGGGATACAATTCGTCAGACGCACACGAATCGCACGTCGCAACCATCCAATCATCGCCCACGCCCTGGAGGTCGATCATGGCCACGACAACGGAAACAATCAAGCAGCCAAAAATTCGTCAGACCGAATGTTTCATCGGTGGTAAATGGCAGCCGGCCAAAAGTGGCAAGACGTTCGAAACCGTGAATCCTGCGACCGAGCAGGTGATTGCGAACGTGGCCGAAGGAGACGCGGCCGATGTCGATCTGGCCGTGCTCGCGGCGCGCAACGCGCTCGAAAATGGCCCGTGGAGCAAGATGGACGCCCGCGATCGTGGCCGATTGATGTACAAACTGGCGGATCTGATCGAAGAAGAACTCCACGATCTGGCGGCGCTCGAAACATTGGACAACGGCAAGCCGATTCGCGACTCGCGCGCCGCTGACTTGCCTTTGACGATTGATTGCCTGCGTTATTACGCCGGCTACGCCGACAAAATTCACGGTCAGACGATTCCGGTCCGTGGCAACTACTTCACCTACACGCGGCGCGAGCCGGTGGGAGTTGTCGGACAGATCATCCCATGGAACTTCCCCATGTTGATGGTGGCCTGGAAGTGGGGGCCGGCCTTGGCCGCCGGTTGCACGATTGTGATGAAGCCGGCCGAGCAGACGCCGCTCACTTGCTTGCGGATGGCAAAGCTCGCGCAAGAGGCCGGTATCCCCGATGGTGTGATCAACGTCGTGCCGGGCTATGGACCAACCGCGGGCGCTTCGATCGTCAAGCATCGCGGCGTGGATAAGGTGGCCTTCACTGGTGAGCATCGCACGGCGCAGATCATCATGACCGAGGCCGCCCAAACATTAAAGCGATTGACTTTCGAACTGGGCGGTAAGAGCCCGAACATCGTCTTCGCCGACGCCGATTTGGACGCGGCGGCCGCGGGCGCGCACATGGGCTTGTACTTCAACCAAGGGCAATGCTGCTGTGCCGGCAGCCGACTGTTCGTGCAGGAAAAGGTGTACGACAAGGTGGTCGACAAGATCGTGGCGATGAACAAGACGCGGCAAGTCGGCGATCCGCTCGATCCTGCCACCGAGCAAGGCCCACAGATCGATCAGGCGCAGTTCGACAAGATCATGCACTACATCGATCTGGGCAAGAAAGAAGGGGCCGACTGCCTGACTGGCGGCAAGCGCCATGGCGACCGCGGCTACTTCATCGAGCCGACACTCTTCGGCAACGTCAACGACGAGATGTCGATCGCCAAGGACGAGATCTTTGGCCCCGTGCTATCCGTGCTGAAGTTCAAGGACGTCGAAGAGATTATCGAGCGCGGCAACAATACGTTCTACGGCTTGGCGGCCGCGGTCTGGACGCGCGACATTGCCAAGGCGCATCACATCGCGGCCAAGCTGCGGGCCGGTACGGTGTGGATTAACTGTTACGACGTCTTCGACACGGCCGCTCCGTTCGGCGGCTTCAAGATGTCTGGCATGGGACGCGAACTGGGCGAGAAGGGGCTCGACGCCTATACCGAAACGAAGACGGTTACGGTGAGTTTGACGTAGTACGAGCTTGCCGTAGACGGATGTGTCAGGAACTAAGGCCGCTCTCCCTTTATTGGGGAGGGCGGCTTTTTTATCGCGCTCGTTTTCAACGATTGCGCTACTTCTTTCCGCCGATTGAGATCAGGTGCGAATACGTGCGCAGGTACATTCGGCCGTTGGCCACGCTCGGGGTGCTGCGGCTGTCTTCACCCAGCGGATTGCGCGCTAGTAGCTCGTACTGGTCCGTGGCCGAGAGCACGACGACTTCACCGTCCTCAGCGATGCAATACAAGCGATCGTTGACGCACACCGGCGAGCCGGAGAAGTTTCCGCCCACGCGTTGCTTCCACAGAATCTGCCCCGTTGCCGCCTTCACACAGGCGGCGACTCCCTTATCGCTCCACATGAATACAAAGTCCCCTTTGCCGATCATCGTGGGCACGTACGGCGCCGAGTCGGTGATCTTCCACACCTCTTGCGGCTTAATGGCGCCGTCGGGTGTGCCCGGCCGAATGGCCGCGACATAGTTCCCACCACCCCCTGAGCCGCAGCTTCCCCAGATCATGCCGTCGCACAGCACTGGCGACGCACAGGTCCGCTTATCGAAGGCGTCGAGTTCCCAGTTCGTCTTGCCCGACTTGGGATCGATGCCCGAGACGCCGTGCGCTCCGGACAGAAAGATCAGTTCGTCGGGCAATCCCTCACGCGCCAACACGCAAGGCGTGGCATAGGAAACAAACTCCTTTTGCCGCGGCGTCTGCCAGCGCAGTTTGCCTGTGTGTCGATCGAAAGCCAAGAGCGAACTATCGCCGTCTTGATCGTTCCCCAGTACCAGCAGGTCTTCATAGACGATCGGCGATGGTCCGGCGCTGTGCTGGCTGCTGTACGGCCCGAGATTCAGCTTCCATTTCTCCACGCCGTCATGGCTCAAGGCGACCAGTGTGTACTCATCCGGCGTCGACCATGCAAAGTAAACGTGCTCTTCGTCGCATGCCGGGCTGGGCGTTGCGAAACTGTTGCGCAGATGCTTGGTGTGCACTTCGGACGGATAACGCCGCTCCCACAAGATATGGCCATCCGCGGCATCCAGGCAGAGCAGGATCCGCTCGGCGGTGTCTTCGACGGCGCTAGTCAAGAAAATCCGGTTCCCCCACAGCACTGGCGAGGAGTGCCCTATGCCTGGTAGCTCGACTCGCCAGTTGTAATCCTTTTCGGTCCACTCCGTGGGAACGGATTTGGCTGCACTGATGCCGGTGCCGTTGGGACCGCGAAAGCGAGTCCAGTCTTGCGAGAACGCGCCGGTCCCAAAAACCAGGAATCCAACGGGGATGCAAATGACCGCTATTCCTCGCGCGATAATGAAAGTCATGCATCAGCTCCTATAACTTCAAAGTGCGTGAGAAATCGCAGTGAGGCGTGACGGCGCAATGCGGCGGAGTTGACAAGTACGCGCCATCTTAGCGACCGCCATATCATGAAACCAGCAGCATGGCATGCCGCTGGAAGGGCATTTCCGGCTACACGTAGCCGTGCCGGAATCGAGACCATCTAACTGACGGCCCCTTAATGTGGCTACCGCCGCACGATTCCGTACTCTTCGATCTTGCGATAGATCGTGGCCCGGCCCACGCCTAATAGCTTCGCGGCCTCAGGCACGTTGCCGGCCGTGCGCTTGAGCGCTTCGACGATCAACCGCTGCTCCCAAACGTCCATCCGCAATGAATCGAGCTCGCCGGTCGTGCCGGCATCCTGCAGCCCCAGATCCTGCTCGTCGATCGCTTTGCCCATCGCTAATACGACGGCGCTATCGATGACATTGCGAAGTTGTCGGACATTGCCGGGCCATTGATAAGCGAGCAGCTTCGCCCGGGCGCCACTCGATAGCTCGAGGCCTGGCCGACCATGTTGCGCGCAGAAGTGCTCGAGAAAGAAATCAATCAACAGGCTGATATCGCCGCCGCGCTCGCGCAGCGGCGGGATTACGACCTCGAACACGCTTAATCGGTAGTACAAATCCTCGCGGAATTTCTTCTCGCGTACGTACGACAGCAGGTCGCGATTCGTAGCCGCGATCACGCGGACGTCGACACTGACTTCCTGGCTCGAACCCACGGGTAGGAACGGATGTCCTTCCAGAATGCGCAGTAGCTTTGACTGGCCCGCCAAGGTCAGCTCGCCGATCTCGTCGAGAAACAGGGTTCCCAGATCGGCCTGGCGAAAATATCCAGCATGGTCGCTGGCCGCGCCGGTGAACGAGCCCGCCTTATGCCCGAAAAGCTGGCTCTCCATGATGTCGGCCGGAATCGCAGCGCAGTTCACCGTCAACATCGGCCGGTCGGCGCGCGGACTGGCGCGATGGATGGCCCGCGCGACGAGCTCCTTGCCGGTGCCGCTTTCGCCTCGCACTAGCACGCAGCCGCTGGCCCTCGCCATGCGGCACAACTTGGATTTGAGATCGCGCATGCCGGGTGAGGCGCCGACCAGATCGTCGTAGCCGGGCGAAGCCGCTTTCAACCGAGCTAGGTCGCTGGTCAACGATTTTTCGTGCCGCGCTCGCGCAAGCGCCACGGCCGTGATGTTGGCGACCGAGATAGCGAACTCGAATTCCGATTGCCGAAAGCGCCCGTGATCCAGGTAAACGTGCATCGCCCCCAGCACGGTGCCGGTTTGCACCAAGGGTACGCAGAACGCGTCGGCGAAATCTTGCGGCCGCTCGTCTTCGCCGGCCGAGCGCTGATTGGCCGTCCACACGGCGTGACCCTCGTCCGAGACCAGACGCGTCAACGACTCGCTCAGCGAAACTTGCTTCGCTGCTGATTCGGGGATCATTAGCTTCGGCTTCAGATGCCCATCGTCGCTGACCCAGAGGAAGCCGACGATTGTGGCGTTCGTCCGCGTGCGCAGCAGATCGAGCGATTCGCGAATCACCTCTTGCGGATCGGCGCAGCCCAGCAGCTTAATGCTCAATTGGTAGAGCAGCAGCAAATCCTGCGCTTGTTCCGAATCCTGGATGGCCGATAGCGCGAGCTCTTCCCCCAGGAAGCTCCCCATCACGGTGTCGCGAACGATCGTCTCTTTTCCCTTTTCCGAGACGACCGATCCGGCGGTGGGGGGCTGCTCGGTCTGGTGAAAGGCGAACTCGCAAGCGCCGATGCGTACCGAATGCCCTTCGGCCAACACGGCTTCGTCGACCTTCTGGTCGTTGACGAAGGTCCCGTTGCGGCTCCCCGCGTCACGCACCCGCCACGTGCGGTCACGGCAGAAAAGCACCGCATGCACGCGAGAGCAGATAGGGTCCAACAGCGTGATCGTGCATTCCTCGCCACGCCCGATGCGGAACTCGCGGGCTTCGTTCAGCAGGAAATTCATTCCTGCCTGCGGCCCGATCATCATGGTCAGATAGGTGTACAGCGGGGGCATGGGGCGGCGGGCTCAGCACCTGGGACAAGCCAACAGCGCCCACTATAACACACCGGCTCCTGTTCGGGGGATGGAGGGGGACGCTCGGTGGCCCGCTGCCAGTGCTGGCCGTGGCCAGCTTCCGATCGGGGGCTGGCCGCGTAATTCAAATACGGATTCGGAATCTATTCCGCTGACAGCATAAAATGGTTGCGGGCCGAGTCATGATGGAGCTGATCGGCGTACCTAGTGGTCGAAATAGGGCGAACGAATATGCCACTGACGGGCGAATCAAATCGGCAGCCCCTTCCTCCAGACGGGTTGATCATCGTCGGCCACGGTACGCGCGACGAGCGCGGCTGTGCCGAGTTCGCCGAGTTGGTCCAGCAGGTGATCCTGCGGGCGCCACGAACGATCGTTGAGGGCTGCTTCCTCGAACTGGTCGAGCCCGATCTGCCGCGTGCCGTCGATCGCGCCATCGAGCGCGGCGCATCGTGCCTTGCTGTGGTGCCACTGCTGTTGGTGTCGGCCGGACATGCCAATCGCGACATTCCGCAGTTGGTGGCGGCGGCGGCCGACAAACACCCGACCGTCGGGATCGAACAGATGCCGCATCTTGGCTCGCATTCGGCAGTGCGGGAACTCGCCCAACGACGGTACGCCGCGGCGATTGAGGGTTTGCGGACTGTCGCGGCCAATGAGACGCTGCACCTGGTCGTTGGGCGCGGCACGAAGGATCCGGCCGCGAACATCGCGCTGTGCGGCTTCGCCCGCCAGCGACAGGAGCAAACCGGCGCCGGCTGGCTGGAAACGTGCTTTCTGGCCATGACCGAACCTTCGCTCGAGCGCGGCTTGCAGTTACTGCCCGGCTTGCCATTTCGCCGCGTAGTCGTCGAGCCGCATTTGCTTTTCCAAGGCGAGCTATTGGATCGTGTCCGTTCGATGGTCGCGAGCGCCACTGCACAGTGGCTGGAACGCGAGTTCGTCGTCGTTGACCGCCTGGGGCCCGATCCAGCGCTCGCGCGGGCTATCCTCGAACTCGCAGAAATCCCCACGTCCGAGGCATCTTGATCGCGCAGCAGCCAAAATCTAACGACATATCCAGGTCAAAAGCCCCGCTGCAAAGAAACCGAATGGCCCTGCGAACCGTAAAAACACAGGCGTGCCCGAGGGGCACGGTTGATATTGCTTTTCGAGTGGCGAGCGTATAGTATCCTCTAACTTGTTGCCTTCGATAGACTTAGCTATTCTCGCCGCGAACAGTGCATCGATTCTGGTGCGATCGCAGAGGGACGCGGATATCGATTGTCGGGTTCGATTGCCGGTCTTATTTGGCGATCAACCTGGACGACCCATGGATGGTCGTGAAGGCATCGGGGAAGCGCAAGTCATCAGACGAGCGGTGGACGTCGATGGAAGAGTTATCGGCAATGCATCTCTGACGAGCAGGGCTCTACCGCGCACCCCTTGGTTCTGGCCTTTTTCCAGTTAACGAGCAGAAAAGGATTTGCGATGCGTCATCTTATCCCTTACGTGCGCCCTCTTTCGCTCTATCGCATATCCGTGGCAATGCTCGCCATGGCGGCCACGGCTCCGGGGATCGCCGGGGCGGATCCGGTGGGCCCGACCGATGACGATCACAACGTGACCAAGGCGGTGGTGCAGTTGCTGCGTAGTCAGCACATGTCGAAGCACCCCTTGGACAACGAAATCTCGCATCGCTTTTTGGACCGGTATCTGAAGATGCTCGATCCGATGAAGCTTTATTTCCAGCAGAACGACATTGATGGCTTCAAGCTCCGCCAGGACGATCTGGACGATCTGACCCGCAAAGGAGATGTCAGCTTTGCCTACCAGGTCTTCAGCGTCTTCCTGCAGCGCGTCGACGAAAGTGTGAAGCTGGCGGACGATATCCTGAAGGAACCGCTCGATTTCACCGTCGACGAAGAGATGATCACTGACCCGGAATCGACGCACTACGCCCGCAACAACGCCGAGGCGCGCGACTTCTGGCGCAAGCGCATTAAGTACGATTTGCTGGTGTTGAAGGCCGGCAAGAACAAGAAGCCTGCAGCAACCGAGAAGTCGCCGAAAGACGACACGACCCCGGCCGAAGCGGCCAAGGCGGCGGAGGACCCTCGCGAAAAGCTTTCGAAGCGCTATCACAATTTCGCCCGTCGTATGCATCAGTACGACAGCGACGAGTTGTTGGAGGTCTACCTGACGGCCCTCTCGACGTCATTCGACCCGCACACGTCATATATGTCGAAGCACACGCTCGAGAACTTCGAAATCGAGATGCGGCTGCAGCTCGACGGTATCGGCGCAGCGCTAATGGCCGGTGACGATGGCTACACCGTCGTTACCAAGGTCGTGCCAGGCGGAGCCGCCGATAAGGACGGCCGTTTGAAGGCTGACGACAAGGTGATCGGCGTCGGGCAAGGAACCGAAGGCCCGATCGAAGACATCGTCAATATGAAGCTCTCCGACGTCGTGCAGAAAATCCGCGGACGCCGCGGTACGGTCGTCCGCCTGGAAGTGATTCCCAACGGCGCTAACGACAAGCGCATTTACGACATCACACGCGACGAAATCAAGCTGACTGACAGTGAGGCCCGTGCCCGGATCATCGACGAGACCAAGGGGGGCCAGACCTACAAGATCGGCGTCATCGACCTCCCCAGTTTCTACATGGACATGGAAGGTGCCCGCCGTGATCTGCCCGACTTCAAGAGCACGACTCGCGACGTCCGGCGTATTCTCGACGAGTTCAAGGCCAAAGGCGTACAAGCCGTGGTCCTTGATCTGCGCATGAATGGTGGTGGCAGCCTTCCCGAGGCGATTAGCCTGACCGGTTTGTTCATCGACGAAGGCCCGGTTGTGCAGGTGAAGGATGCCGAAGGACGTGTGCAGCAATACGATGATCTGGAGCGTGGAGTTGCCTGGGATGGCCCGCTGCTCGTGCTCACCAGCAAGTTCAGCGCTAGCGCCAGCGAGATCTTCGCGGGGGCGATTCAGGACTATCACCGCGGACTGGTCGTGGGCGACAAGTCCACGCACGGTAAGGGGACGGTGCAAAGCCTGCTTGACCTGTCGCGGCAGTTCTTCGGACGCATCCCCAACGCGCCGCAACTGGGTGCCTTGAAGATCACGATGCAGCAGTTCTATCGTCCCGATGGCGACAGCACGCAGAATCGTGGTGTGGTTTCCGACATCGAGTTGCCATCGCTTACCAGCCAGGCTGCGATGGGCGAGGCGGACTTGGATTACGCCCTGAACTTCGACAAGGTGGATGAAGTTCCGTACCGTCGAGCGCCGTACATTGATACGCACTTGATCAACCAACTGAGCAAGCTTTCAACCGACCGCCGCAAGGACTCGACCGAGTTCCAAGGCGTCGTGCGAAATATCACCCGCTACGAGGCGCAAAAAAATCGCAAGACGGTTCCGCTGAACGAGCAGAAATTCCAGGCCGAGCGTGACGAGATCAACGCCGACAAGGAAGAAGAGAAGGAGCTCGAGGAGCTGGCCAAGGGGGATAAGCCGGTTTTCGATCCCGAGAATTTCTACAATCGCGAAATTCTGGCGATCACGGTCGACCTGCTGCAACTGACCCGCCTGGCTAAAGCGAACTAAGTCAAAAAGGATTTCCGTCGCGCTCAATCGGGGCGCATCCCGTCAAAGCATGATCAACCGTAATCCAGGCTCGCGCCGTATGCCGGCGCGAGCCTTTTTTTTTACCACCCTTCGTCGGGCGCCCTTCCTGCCCTCGGCAGAAATTGCCATTGGTCGATCGCTGAAAGATGCACTTTCAGCCAAGCCGGGCGAGGTCTCTTGCCTGCGGATTATCTGCCCAGTCCCGGCAAAGTTCTTTGAAACCCTTGACTTCCCGTCCGAGTACTGACAATATTGCTAGCCTGCGATGAGGAGCGGGTCGTTGGAACGGTCCAACGGACCAGCTCGGAGTTTTGCGTGCGTGCTCGGCCGCGGCGTATTATCGCCGCTTTCTCATTGGCGAATTATCTTGCGCTGCTGGTCGGCATACCTTTGCCTGCGCCCGCTGTTAAGGATCTATCGCGGCCATTTCCCTGCCAGCACCACCGTTGCGGCTGCGCCGACGCTGATCAGTGCTGGAAGCATTGCTGTTGCTTTACTCGCGAGGAAAAGCTGACCTGGGCCCATGAACATGACGTCGCGCCGCCCGACGAGTTGCTGGCTAGCAGCGACGACAGGCACGACCATGACGAACATGCGTGTGGCGCTTCCCACGACGCGTGCGAACAAAAGCAACTAGCGGGCTGCTGCAGCCGGCGTGCCAAGAATTGCTCGCAAGACGCCGCGTCCACTCCAGGGCGAACATCCGGCCGAAACTCGGTCGTCGCCATGCACGCCTATCGTTGCCAGGGCAATTCTCCACTATGGCTAACTCTTGCGGCAACGGCGCCATTACCCCAGACATTGAACTGGGGCGCCGATCAAGTCCCCGGGGAATGGGTCGTGCTTCGCGATTGCAAGACGTTCTCCATTCCGCAGGCGGTCGATCCGCCTCCTCCCAAATCCTGATCGCTTCGATCGGACCCGCACATCGCGCCATGAGCGCGCCTGCCGCTGACATCGTCTCGTTGCGTCAATAGCGCTGCGAGGTCGGTCAGATTGTCCTTGCGCTTCGCTGCGTCCGGATGGCGCCCTGCGCGCTCACGCCACCCCCCACGGCACGTTCCTCATCGCAGGGGATATCCCTGGGGAGGCGTGGGCGCGCAGGTGCGTCATCCGGGATTGCACTCAACGGCAAATTCGATTCTTCGGCAGACTTTCCATCAATCTGGAAACGCTAGTGATCTAAAAAACCTCGCGACGCACGATCCACAAGCGATATGCCTTGCCGATTCGGCCTCGTCGGCTGACCGCAGGGGCGCAGGTGTTTCGGTGCGCTGTGCAGGTTTCTCGAGCAGCGTTGCGCGGCTTTCCATACTGCGACACGCTATCGCGCCACGGCGGGCAGTGATGCGTTCGGGATCGATTGCTTCCCTCCGCGAATTGCGGATGCCGTGAGCTCACTTAACCCAATTAACGAATGCCCTGCGCCCTATCAGCTGGGGCATGAATTCACGGAGTAAAAATGCGTCTGAAATTCTTAGTCACGACTATCGTTTATTTGGCCGCAACCGCCGTAGCTAGCGGCCACGGTTATCTCATCAGTGAGTTGGATTCGAGCGGAGTGCCGATTGCCCTCCATGTAGCATCGCAGTCGAACGTCCTCGACAGTGGCAATACGGCGTCTCCGTATGCGAACTTGTTCTGGGACAAGTTTCCTGCTGCAAAAGGCCCTGACTCGCTATTCACCGAAGGCTCTTTGGTAAGCACACCCCGCTCATCGCCGGGCGCCTACTATCCGACGAACGACGGCGGCGCTTCGACATCGGGACCTTTCAGTGTTTACGACAGCGCAACGTTCACGGTGATCAGTCCTCTATTGTTCTCAAACGGTGGTTCGGCCGAACCGGCGGCGTCGGGAGTCTCGCTGAATATCGTCGAGCGTTTTCCCGGCAACGCTCCCAACGGCGCCAGCAATTCGACAAATCATCCTGGCGCGGCGAGTACTGCCGCCGGCCTGCTCACGATTAGTGGAAACACCGGGGTTTTGCCTGGATTTCAATTCTCGTTGGCAGACACGCACGAGTTTGCCAAGGATCTGTTCCTCGGCGGCTCGACGGCAACCGGCGAATACGGTTTTGCATATACGGTCACCGTTCACTACCACAACGGGACGACGTTGACTTCGGCTCCCATGGTGGACGTCTTCGCCTTGACCGATACGACTTTGTCGGGTGGCAGCTTCACCAATGCGTCGCTGGCCGTTCAAGATGCTGCGACGTTGGCAATCTACCAGGCGTCGGTGCCGGAACCGTCGGCAGTGATCCTCGCTGCGATGGGCATCTTCCTATTGGTAGTTCGACGTCTCCGTCGAACCACGGCGTCCGTTTAACACCTGACCTTCGGCGTGCTAGCCGCCGCGCGCTGCGGCGGCTAGCCGCTCTGACAAGAACACTTGGAGTCAACGATCATGCGATTTAGATTTCTTCTCAGCTTGGCGGGTTTAGGCCTGCTTTTCCCAAACATTTCCTGGGGCCACGGCTTCGATTTGTCGGTGAACTCCTACGCAAATCCTTCGGCGTTCCTGATCGGCTCGGCACAGCCCGTTCTCGATAATGACTCGGTGAGTCCAACACCCGGTCCGTCAAATCTGTTTCTGGATCAGTTTGACAGTTCTCCCAACGCCGATGGCAGCTATCCGACCGACGAAGGCTTCGCGCAAACGTCGGGACCATTTCCGGCATATACAAGCGTGACCTTCAACATCATCAGCCCGCTTTACTTTTCGGACGGAACGGGCCCAGCGGTTTTCGCGTCGGCCGGAACGCAGCTGCACATCTTCGACCTGTGGGCCGGCAATCCCGCTCCTCTGACCGATCCGCACCCTGGGGCGTCCCTAGGGGATCTTTACGTTGACGGTGCGGCGGCGTTCTATCCCGGCTTCGGAGTTTCGCTCTACGATGCGCACGAACTCGAGAAGGACGTCTATCTCGCCGCGAATTCGACGCAAACGTATGGCGAATATGGCTTCGCCTTTGACGTGACGGTCCATTTCGCGGGGGGGCAGACGGTCAATAGCGGCCCACTCGTCGACGTCTTTGCACTCGATATCACGACTGATCCAGCAAACCCGGGCGGCTTTGCCACCTTCGCGCCTTTCGCGCAACAAGACCTGGCGACGCAAGCCCTTTACAACGCCGCGGTCGGCGTGCCCGAGCCATCGTCTGGCATCCTGTTGGGAGCTGCTGGAATCGCAGCGGTCGCGACCGCCGGATTTCGGTCCCGTTGCCGGACGTACGACAGGGATCAGCCGTGAATCAAACGCCCGCCGCCCGGCCGCACTCGAGTGCGGCCGGGCGATCGCGGCCTCAGCCGGATCAAACTCGCCTTTCCGATTCGCAAAACGGGAGATTAGCACATGAAGGCTTTCGCCATTCTCAGCTGCATCGCGCTTGCGGCGCTCTGTGCAACGAGTGCTTACGGCCACGGATTCAATCTTTCCCTTACGTTTGAAAACAGTGGTAATCCCACCTCGATCGTCGCGGCCTCGCAATCCGCTTACTTTGACGACCAGAATGTCACGGCTGCACCGAGCAATCTCTTCCTTGAGCAATTCAGCGGCACTCCTTTTTCGGATAGCAGCGGCACTTACTATTCAGTGATCCATGGTTTCGCGCAAACCGCGGGCCCGTGGCCTTCGTACACGGCCACCTACAACGTCCTTTCGCCGCTGTATTTTGCCGACGGCAGCAGTGTCACGGCAGCGACAGCGCCTGCCGGCACGTACCTGGACGTTTGGGATCGTTGGGCAGGCGACACCGTCGGGCATCCTGGGGCCGCGCTTGGCGACGTCTTCGTCAATGGCAAGACTTCGTTTTATCAGGGCTACGGTGTTTCGCTGTTTGACGCGCACGAATTGGAAAAGGATTTGTATATCGGTTCCGGTCCGACCAACGGCGAATATGCGTTCGCCTTTAACATCACCGTGCATTTTGCCAATGGCATCACGCTGACCACGTCTCCGCTAGTTGATGTCTTTGCAACGTCTGATCCAAATACCGGCGCCTTCGCTACCAATGCCTCTGTCGCGCAGCAAGACAATGCAACTGCTGCTCTTTACCGCGCTGCAATGGCTGACGTGAATTTCGACGGCGTGATCAATGCGCAGGACCTCGCACTCATCTCTTCGAATTGGCTCGCAAAGGGGGGAATCGGACAGCTGCCCGGAGACGCCAATCGCGATGGAATCGTCAACGTCCAGGACCTGGCGCTGATCTCCTCCAATTGGGAACCAGGGCTTAGTCTTAGCGCGAACGTCGCTGTTCCCGAGCCCACCACGATTCTGCTCGTGCTCTCGGCGGCAAGCGTCATGCTCGCCCGCGCGGCCATGCACATCTCGCGTCGCTTCGGCTCGCCTGCCCGTTCATAGGCTTGCTGTATTTAATCGCTTTCAAGCATTCGGAACCTCGCCATGTACGTCCGCCGTTTTGACCGCGCGAGAGTACGAGCCTTTACGCTCGTTGAGCTATTGGTCGTCGTGGCAATTATTGGCGTGCTCATCGCCATGCTATTGCCGGCGGTGCAATACGCACGGGAAAGTGCCAGGCGTATGAAATGCCTCAACAATCTCCATCAATTGGGATTGGGCATCCATATGTACATCAACAATAACAACGGACATCTCCCGTTTACGTACCATTCCGACGCCAGCGCGGCGCAATCAGCAACGGCGAACAGCGCGTCGTGGATCGTAACCGTCGGCTTGTACTGCGAGAACGTCGATGACATGCGGCTTTGCCCCGACGACCCGTTGGAAGAAGCACGAGTCGATCCCAACGCCAGTGGCGTCCGCGGAACTAGCTACGTTATCAACGAGTACGTAGCAGTACCCCCCGAGGCTGGAGGGCCGCGGGTTGGCACGCTTCTGAATATCAATCAGATGCGTGACACCCATAGCCTTGTCATACTCTTCGAGGGCGCAAGCAGCCGTGCCGATCCCTATAACGACGACCATGCACATTGTTCAACCTGGTACGCCAACAGCGCGATCGTGCGTGGCCAGGCCTGGCCTAATATCTTGTCCGAAGTTAATCCTCAGCAGCATTACGACTGTGCGAATTACTTATACGCGGACGGTCATGCGGCAACCGTCCCGTTCGTTGACTTTCAACGTTGGGTCAACGACGACATGGCCAACGGCACAAACAGGTTTCAACCGGTGCAATGATTGTTCGACGGTCCTGCACGTTCAAAAATGCCAGCCGCGCACCCAGGCGTACGCCAGCGCGCAGCACACTGGAAAGAGGATGAACACGGCCAGGTACGTGTAGAGCGTGGTCCAGGTATGTCGCGGCCAGCGGGCCATTTTTACGTCGCGTCCAAAATCTACGAGAGTTTACGAATGAGGAACGTCGAGTGCCCAATTATGCGGCCTGCGGCGACTTCGGCAAGCCGTGGTCAACATCGTTGCGATGCCCTCCCTCGCGGGTAGCCTCGGCGCAAGGACCGATTGGGCCGCGAGCGAGGGGGAAGGTGCTTTGCGCCTGCTAAGCCAGCGCGCCGTTGGCCACCAGCACTTCGACCAGTTCCTTGCCCAATTCCACGAACGCGGTCGCATCGTGCGGCGCCCGACGCAGGTCTGGCACCCTGGATGTTCCATGCACCGGCGCCGAGGTCACGAGCAATGTCTTTAGATCGCACACGCCGTAATAGACAGGCGGCGTATCGTTCGAGATCGCGCCCAATTCTCGCTGCAGGTCGAGGGCTGTGATTGCTGCGTTCAAGTACACCGACACGTCTAAAAGTACAGCACGATAATTCGGATGCTTCGTGACGTCTCGGCCGCAGCTGCGTTCGATCGATTTGGCGGCCCCGCGCACGCCGATCATGATCCGGTCGACCAGCGTTCGCAGCGCGTGCGTGAAGCCGATGTTGGCGTATTCATTCGGCGCTAGGTACGTGTTCACTGCCGCGGTCACCGCGCCACAGCCGGTATGCCCCAGCACGGTCAGAACCTTCACGGATTTCGTGAAATTGCGGACCCCGTAGGTGAAGCTGCCGATGCCTTCGGTGCTGAGTCCGTTACCCGCCATGCGTACCACGAACAGCTCGTTGAAGCTGGTATCGAAGATCGATTCGATCGGCACACGGGCGTCGGAACAGCCCAGGAACATGGCAAAGGGTTCCTGGTCAAGCACGCCCCCGGAAAAGAAGGGTAGGCCCATCGAGATCGGGCTGATCGGCACGACGATCTCACCGGTGACCGGATCGCCCAACGTGGCGTTCTGCATGTGCCCGACCAGTTCGACCAGCCGGCGGTTTCCTTCCACCAGCGCCTGGATCGCCTCGTCGGCATTCGTCGGACGATTGACGACGATCGGCTGAAACGGGTCGTATCGATAGATCAGATCCACGCAGTGTCTCCCTTGAAATTAACCGAGGATGTCAGATCAAAAGCAGTCGGCCAGACCGCGTTCCCGCACACGCAGGCTGACCTGGTTCAATGTACTCCACTCCCGCCTTCGATCACGATCGTGCGGCATCGGCGCCGCGTTCCAATTCTGTTATATGCTTCGCGGTCTCCGCAGTTTGCTGCGGCTCTTGCGAGGCCCGAAGTTCCAGACGCAACTGCGTCCGTTCCGCCGCGGGCGCCGCCAACTTAACGTCAATGCGGACGCCGTGAGGTAAAACCTGTCCCAGCTTCAGCCGTGCCGCTGGTCCCGCGATTTGTCGATAATCGATCCGCGGCACATGGGCAAATGGCGGACAGAAGGCCAGGTGAACGTGCGCCGTGACTTGACCGGCCGTGAACTGCATCGTGGTCATGCCGGCCAGCACGTCGCGCCCGTCGGCGGATTGCAGACGTTCGAAGCGCTGCGCCATTTGCGCCGACGCAGTCAACAACTCGTCGATCGAGCTACCGGCGTCGGCCGCCAAACGCGAACGCCCGGACGACGGCGGACGGATCTCGGCCGATGGCTGATCTGGAATCCCGATTCGTGACCGCAGCCGTTCAGCCAGGGGGCCATTGCCAGGCCAATGCCGACCGACGAATGCCATCGCGCGCCGGTATCCCGGTCCGTCTAGCCATAGGGTCGTCGCCACTTCCTCGATTGCGACGATTCCCCACAGCACGAGGTCAGCGGCGATCGACATCCGCAAAGAGGTGAGGGCCAACGCCGTTAACACGAGGGCCGCGACCGGCACAAACCATCCTATCGCATGCCCAGGACCTTTTGCTAGGCGATCATAATTCCACCACACGCCCCGCGTTGCGGCGGCGACGAGTGCCGCCAACACCATCCAAGCGACCGGCCAGCCGGGCGAAGACGCTGGCGTTATGGCGCCCTGCAAACGGCGCGTCACCAGCACGAGCGCCATACCGACTTGCAGGGCGAGCAGAATCGCGATCAGTCCGGGCAGCAACTCGCCGAACGGCGCAAGCGACCGTACAATGGCCGCGCGCCCTTCGATGCTCGACTGCCGATCCATGCGGTCGATTTCTCGGTTCGTTCGTGCTTCTCGACGCTAGCGAGCCGCCGCGGTGCTGCCCGCGGCCGAGGCCAGTTCCGAAGCGCGGCGGGTGTTTTCCCAGGTGAATTCCGGCTCGCTGCGGCCAAAGTGACCGCCGGCAGCCGTCAAACGATAGATGGGCCGACGCAGATCGAGGTATTCAATGATCTTGCCCGGCTTCAGCGGGAACAATTCACGGACCAACTCGCAGATTCGCGAGTCGTCCAGGCGGCCCGTGCCAGCCGTGTCGACGTGTACGCTAACCGGATCAGCCACGCCGATGGCGTAAGCCAACTGCACTTCGCAACGCTCAGCCAACTTGGCGGCCACGATATTCTTGGCGACGTGACGCGCCATGTAGGCCGCGCTGCGATCGACCTTGGTCGGGTCCTTGCCGCTGAATGCTCCGCCGCCGTGGCGACCCCAGCCGCCGTACGTATCGACAATGATCTTGCGTCCGGTCAGGCCGCAGTCCCCTTGTGGGCCACCGACTTCGAAGCGGCCCGTCGGATTGATGTGATAGGTAATCTCGTCGCTCGCCAAGTCGCGCGGAAGGACCGGCTTTACGACCTTGTTGATCACGTAATCGCGAATCTCGTCCTGGCTGACCTTCGGGCCATGCTGGGTCGAGACCACGACCGTGTCGATTCGCAACGCGCGATTGCCGTCGTATTCGATCGTGACTTGGCTCTTGCTGTCCGGACGAAGCCAATCGACGTCACCACGACGCCGAGCGGCCGTCAGTTCGTTCGTAATGCGATGTGCCAAGGCGATCGGCAGCGGCATCAGTTCGGGCGTGTCATTGCAGGCATAGCCGAACATCAGGCCCTGGTCGCCGGCGCCGGTTTCCTTGCCTGCCGCGGCATTCTCGTTGACCCCCATCGCGATGTCGGGGCTTTGCTTGTCGATGGCCACCATCACGGCACAGGTATCGCCGCAAATGCCCATCCGATCATCGGTGTAACCCACCTCGTTGATCACGTGGCGGACAATGTCCGAGAAATCGACCTTGGCCTTGGTGGTGATCTCACCCGCCACGATCGCGATACCGGTCGTGACCATGGTTTCGCAGGCCACGCGGCTCATCGGGTCGCCGGCCAGGAGCGCGTCCAGTACCCCGTCCGAAATCTGGTCAGCCAGCTTATCAGGGTGCCCCATGCTGACCGATTCGCTCGTGAACAGGTATTTTCCGGATGCCACGGATGAGTCTCCTCGAAACTTGATAGCGGATGTTGGGAGCGCGCACGCGAAAAGGGCCAGCCGGCCCAGAATCGAGCTATTATAGCCACGCGGGGGCATTACCGGCAACCTACCGGAGGCGATCCGCGACGGCAAAACGGTGCGCC
Source organism: Pirellulales bacterium (assembly GCA_036499395.1). Classification (NCBI taxonomy): domain Bacteria; kingdom Pseudomonadati; phylum Planctomycetota; class Planctomycetia; order Pirellulales; species Pirellulales bacterium. The sequence goes on along the minus strand of DASYDW010000136.1, from coordinate 24,159 downwards.
TGTGCCACGAACGGGCATATTGTACCGTACGTAGTTTTTGCCCGGCCTGCAGCCGCAGAACATAATACTTCTGGGGCCGGACCAGGCAATCGACTCTTTAAGTCATCGGCTTGTCGTAGCGTCCGCCGCTTGGGTTATACGAGCGGCGAGCTAGGGCCGTTGAATCGCAGTGTATGGCCATTCAATTTTCATGTCCGAGTTGCCAGGCCACACTGCGCCTGAAGGACCAGTACGCCGGCCGCCAGGGCCAGTGTCCGCAGTGCCAGGCGAAGATCACGGTCCCACAGGTCGCGGCGAATTCCGGCGTTTCCGCAGCGGAGCGCGCTTCAGCGGGGGCTATCAATCCCGATGCGCGATCGGGTGTACGCGCTGCTGGTTCCAAGTCAACCACCATCGACTTTTCGTGCGAGGGCTGCCAGAAGAAGATCCGTGCGCCGGCGGCCGCCGCCGGGCGGCAAGTCGCATGTCCCGGTTGCGGTGCCAAACTGCGCGTGCCGGGCGAGCCCGCACGTAGCGTAGGCTCGGTCGCCGCTGCGACACAGAAACCGGCGTCTGCGCCGGCGTCGTCCGTTTCGCCGCCAAGTGCGGCGGATGCGTTTTCGGACGATTTGCTCAGCGGCGTTGCGGCCGGCATGGCTTCCGGATTCGACGGGGCGTCGCAGGCGCCGTTGTCGTCTGCATTGGCAAAGCCTCGATCGAAGCGCCCGGCCTGGCTGCTATACGCCGCGCTCGGCGGCGGCGTATTGGTCATCATGCTTGCGATTGGGATCGCCGTGATGCTCATGCGAGGGCCGGCAAAGAGTGTTCCGCCGGTCATACCACCACAACAGCAAGTAGCCGCTGCTCCCGCGCCAACGGCACCACCACAACCTACCGCTGCGCCGGTGACGCCCCCCGCGGTAGCAACCCCGCCGGCAACCGCTGGGGCTCCGGCAACGCCGCCAGCGACGATACCGCCGGCCGCCACGCCGGCGCCCCCCACTGCGGCCACGGTTACTCCGAACAACATCCCCGATGACGACGAGGGCGATGAAAAGGACGAAAACCAGCCGCAGCAGATGCCTGCCGGGCCGTCGTCCCCCGCACAAGTCAAAGCGTACTTCGATTCGATGGAAGCCCTGATCGGCTTGCAGGGCGAGCTGGCGTCGATTCTGAAAAAGGTAACCAACGAGGCCACGGCGCGCCAGATAGGGCAGCAATGGGCCGACAAGCTGGCGGAATTCTCGACGCAGATCGAGAAACGCTCGCGCAACATCTGGCTTGCCGCGGCGGACATTGATCGCGATAAGGGATTCAAACCACGCGTTGACGAGCAGCGCAAGGAATACACCGCCGAACTCACCCGCGTTCGCAAGCTTTCCGGGGTGCTGCCGATCCTGCATCAGGCTCTCGAGGCGCGCATGGCTAGCATGCCGAAGGGGCGGATCACAAAGCGTCTACGCGAGCAGGGAGTATTTGTCGTCGACGTTATGGCGGTCGACCGCCTGTCGCTGCGCCGCCAGACGATCGGTAGTCTGCAAAAACTGATCGAGGCAACGCGCCAGGTCACCGATTTTGCAACCGCGCAGCGCTATATGTCCGAGGTAACCGGCTCATTGGCCGAACAGGAAAAGCTGCACGCTCTGCAACCGGACGCAATTATCTGGTCGACGACTCTGGAAGCGGATGAATTCAAATCGCTCGAGGCGCCGCTACAAGAGAAGGCCGCCCAATGGCAAGCCGAGCTGAATCGTTTCTTGAACGTGCCTGAAGTGCGACCGATGTTTCGGGCCTCGCTCGATGTCGAGGTGGCCCGCGACCCAGGTGGCCCCTTGGCCAACGAATGGCGGCGTCAAAAGACAATCATGACGGCCGACGCAGCCACGAGTCCGGTCGATCCAGAAGCGGTCGCGCGTCAGGAGCAGTTTATTACGCTTATCGAGCGGTCGATCGCCGTGAGCGAAGACCGGCTGGCCGTCTCGCGCAGGATTAAGGATGTGGCGACCGCTAAACGACACGCCAACACCTGGGCCAAGTTGACGGTCGAGGAGATGGATTTGAGCGACGAGCAAAACAAGCTGAACGGCCTGCAACTCAATGGACAGTACGCTGAACGATACCAGACCGCTCGCCGCCGCGACGCGCAACAAGGCCAGGATCAACAAGCGGAACTGTCGCGTATGCAACAGCTTCCCGACGTGATGCGGATTCTCAAAGAGGCGCTCGACCGCCACACGGCTGATCGCAAAAGCAAAACGCCACCGGCCACATGACTCTCTGAGATTGTCGGTTGCCCGTCGTTCCTACCGCTAGCCTTTCAGCGATGCGCGCAGCCGATTGCGGATCCAGATCGTGAGACTTAAGCCGTCTGCTTGCGCGGCACGCTGGTAAAGCTCCATTTCGACACGCGTCAGTCGCAGGTCGACGCGCTCGGGCAGGAATTCTTCGGTGCCTTTGTTGCCTGGCCCAGATAAGGGGCCGACGCCGTGAAATTGGAGGCTGGATCCACCGCTCATGCCCGGCTGGCTTTTCATGCAGGTCATTGTGCCGGTGCGACCGTCGCCCAGTTCCAAACGGCAATCGCCGGAAATAACCGCGGTGGTTTTGGGCGAGAAATAGCCGGCCTTCCACGGCACAGCCCCGGCCTTGGCCGTATCATCCTCGACCCAAATGTCCCCTTCGAACAATAGTGCCACACCTTGCAGCACGCGTCCTCGTGTGAAATTCGAACCCATCAATCGACCTCGGTGCTACGGCGGAACGTTGACTGGAAGCTGTTGCAAGGCTGGGACACCAGGGCGCAGCGGCACCGGCATCGATGGCGTATTGTACAGCCGAAGCCAGACATCACGAGGCATGCGGCCAACTAAGAGGAGTTTTTGACCGCGAATAGGACGAAAGACCGGCGCCGCGTTAAGCAGCCGAGCGCCTGGCGGAAGTTTCCTGCCCGGCGTGTTGCATCAACACGTCGAGCCCGGCTAGCGTGCGGGCTGTAGCACCCAATTGCCGGGCTACCAGCTCGCGGGCATTTCTTCCGAGCGTGGTGGCGTAATCGGCATCGTCGAGCACGTATTCGACGAACGCCGTCATCTCGGCGCCGTCGCGTACGACCACGGCCGCGTCGGCCATGAGCAGTTGCGCCACGATATCGCGAAAATTGCGCGTGTTTGGCCCGAACGAGATGGCAGCCCCGTACGCCGCGGGCTCGATCATGTTCTGCCCGCCCCGCCTATGAATGCTGCCGCCGACGAAGGCGATGTGCGCCGTTCCCCACCAGGCTCCCAACTCGCCGATCGTGTCGACCAGCAGCACACGTGCCGCGGGATCGGCGCCTTCGCCGAGCTTGCTGCGGCGCTGCCAGCGCACGCCCGAGGCGGAGAGCATGTCTGCCACTTCCTCGAATCGTTCGGGATGCCGCGGTACTAACACCAGTCGCAAGCGCGGAAACCGGCTGCGCAGGAACTCGTATGCCGACAGTGCCAGAGATTCCTCGGGATGTTGCGTGCTGCCGGCCAGGAATACGACGTCGTCCGCGGCAATGCCGGCGGCCCGGGCCAGCGCCACCGTGGCTGGATTCTGGCGATTGGTCTGCGCGCCGTCGAACTTGATCGAGCCCGTCACGCACAGCGACTCTTCGCGAACTCCCAAGGCACGGAACCGTGCGGCGAACTCTTCGTTTTGCACGGCGACAAGATCGATTGTCTTCAAGATCGGGCGCACGACGAGCCGTGCCCGACGGTAGCCGCGGAAACTATGCTCGCTCAAGCGGCCATTGATGATCGCCACGCGGGCGCCGCGGTCGTGGGCCGCGCGGATCAGGTTCGGCCATAGTTCGAGTTCGGCCAGTACCAGGCAGTCAGGTCGCACTCGGGCCATTGCCATGCGGACGCCCCAACTGAAGTCGAGTGGGCAGTAGAAGACCGAGTAGTCGGCGTATTTCTTTTGCGCCAGTGTGTAGCCCGTGACGCTCGTGGCCGAGATCACGCATTCCCAGTCCGGCCGCGTGCGGCGAATCTCGGCCAATAACGGAGCCAGCAGATTCACCTCGCCCACGCTTACCGCGTGCAGCCACAGGCAGGGACGGTTACCAGCGCGAACGGGCACTCGTCCCAGAAACTTTTCGGCTAAGCCAGCGCGGTACTTACCACGGCGCAGCGCCTGATAGGCAAGCCATGGCGCAGCCACGACGATCAACGCGAGGTAAAGGAGATTAAAAAGATAGGGCACGCGGGAATCCTTTCCCAACGCCGATGTTTACCGGCCGCTCTTTCGCATGCAGCAGTTCTTGAACTTTTTGCCGCTGCCGCAGGTGCAGGGGTCGTTGCGGCCCACGTGCTCGCCGCGATTGCGGATCGGCTCGATCTTGGCCGGCGAGTCCGAATTATCGATGGCCGTCTCTTGATCGCTGGTCATGGTCGCGGTGCTGGGGCCCGGCGAATCGTGCGTGGCCTGGCTCTCGGTCCAGGTCGAGCCGACAAAACCTTCGTCCAGCTCTTCCATGCGGAAGATCATGTCCGTGACCCGCTCGCCCATCGTGTTCCACATCTGCTCGAAGGTGCGCATGCCTTCGCGTTTGTATTCGACCTTCGGGTCGACCTGAGCATAGCCACGCAGACTGACGCTGGAGCGCAGATGGTCCATGGCTAGCAGGTGGTCCTTCCACATCGTGTCCAGTACGTACAGGACGACGTCGCGTTCCAGCCGGCGAATCTCGGGGCGGTAGCGGTCTTCGACCGCCACGTTCAGTTTCTTCTCCAGCTCTTCGCGATCCAACTCGGCGATCGCCTCGGGCGTGATCTCATATTCCATCCGCTCGCGCAGCCAGGCCGTCAGCGAGCTCATGGCCCCGTTGCCGCCGGTCGCCATGCGAACCGTGGTGTGCGAATCGGTCCCCTCGCCGAAGATCTTGCCGACTTGCTGATGCGCCTCGGCCAGCGTCTGATCCGCTTGCACGAGTGCCTTTTTGCTGTACTCGACCAGCATCTGCTGTACTTCTTCGCGCTGCATGTTGCGCAGGTCGTCGACGTCCAGTTCAATCTGGAAACGCTGCCGGGCCCAGGCCACGAGCTGATCACGGTCGTATCGCTTTTGCCCTTGAGCATCGCGGGCCGTGAAGTGCGACAAGGCCGCGCGGACCGGAAATTCGGCCTCTTTCACGTCGTAAGCCGATCTGGCACGCTCGCGCACCATTTCCGTAAACGGCTTGGCGTCGAGCGACTTCATTTCCTCAGGATCGAGTGGGATACCGAACTTGAACTGCACCCAGCCACAGGCCGAGCGAATGCCGAAGCCGTCTTCCAGCACGCGCGAGTATTGCGATAGATCGGTGGCGTCGATGGCTTCGCGCGCCTTGATTACCAGCATCTCGTCCAATCCCTTGCGGCCGACCTTCTTCAGATCGCGATCGCGCAGGTTCAGCTTCCAGCGTGTGTTGGCGAACTTGGCCAACGCCTCCCAATTCCATTCTGTTTCATCGGCCTCCTCGGGCAGGTTCTCCTCGATCGCGTCCAGGATCTGCCCTTCGGCCATGCGGGCCGCTTCTTCCTTGGCACGGGTGTCGGCCGCTTGGAAATCGAGCCCGCGGAAATCGCGCGGTTCGAGCTCGATGCCCAACTCTCCGCCGGCCGCCTTCGCAAAGGTCGATGCGCCGTAATCCTTATCGAGAAAATCGGCGAGATACGTATCGATCTGCCGATCGATCATATCCAGAATCTTCGGCTTGCAATTGTCGCCGTCCAGAATCGCTTGCCGAAAGCCGTAGACTCGCTTCCGCTGCTCGTCCATCACTTCGTCATACTCGAGCAGGTTCTTGCGAATGTCGAAGTTGCGCTCTTCGACTTTCTTCTGCGCGCCCTCGATTCGGCGGCTGACCATCTTGCTCTCGATCGCCTCGCCGTCCTGCATGCCCAGGCGGGTAAGCATGTTCTTTACCCACTCGCCGGCGAAGATGCGCATCAAGTCGTCTTCGAGCGACAGGAAGAAGCGGCTGCTGCCCGGATCGCCTTGGCGTCCGCAACGGCCGCGCAACTGCAGGTCGATACGGCGTGCCTCGTGGCGCTCGGTGCCGACGATGTGCAGGCCGCCGAGCGTTTTCACCTCGGCGCCCTCGATTTTCATCTTCTCGCGCTGCTCGATCTCGTGGACCAGCTTGTTCCATTCCTCCTGAGGGACGTCGAGCCGGGTTTCGTACTTGCTTTGCAGCAAGGCCCAGGCCATGGTCTCGGGATTGCCACCCAGGATGATGTCCGTACCGCGGCCGGCCATGTTCGTGGCGATTGTGACGGCGCCTTTGCGGCCAGCCTGCGACACGATCTCGGCCTCGCGCTCGTGATGCTTGGCGTTCAGCACTTCGTGCTTGACACCGCGCCGATTGAGCATGGTGCTCAGTTTCTCGCTTTTCTCGATCGACACCGTACCGACCAGGATAGGCCGCCCGCGCCGATGCACGGTGATAATGTCACTCTTGGGCACCTTGATGCGCTCGCGGCGCTCTTTGGTTTCGATCTCGATATGATCGTCCTGCTCTTTCGTGATCGTGCCTTCCTTGTGGGTACGATCCTTCATTTCCAGGACGTCCAACTTGTGAAGGCGCTCGATCTCTTCGACGATCGCTTCGTACTTTTCGCGCTCGGTGCGGTAGATTACGTCGGGGAAGTTCGCTCGCAGCATCCCCTTGTTCGTGGGGATGGCGATCACGTCCAGCTTGTAGATCTTCCAAAATTCCGACGCCTCGGTCATGGCTGTGCCGGTCATGCCCGAGATTTTGTTGTACAGCTTGAAGAAGTTTTGCAGCGTAATCGTGGCGTAGGTTTGCGTCTCTTCTTTGACCCGTACGCCCTCCTTCGCCTCGACCGCCTGATGCAGGCCGTCGCTCCATTGACGCCCGGGCATCAAACGCCCGGTGAACTCGTCGACGATGATGACCTCGTCCCCTTGAACGACGTAATTCACGTCGCGCTTGTACAAGTAGTGCGCCTTGAGCGAATTGTCGATCAGGTGCGGCCAGTCCATGTTGCCGGCCGTGTAGAACGTCTCGACCCCGGCCAGCTTTTCCGCCTCACGGACGCCGTCGTCAGTCAAATAGGCCGAGTGCTCCTTCTCCTTCACCTCGAAGTGCGTGTCCTTCTTCAACTGCCGCGCGATCTTGTCGGCCCGCGCGTAACGGGCTACGTCGTCGTGTGCCGGGCCCGAGATGATCAGCGGCGTCCGCGCTTCGTCGATCAGAATGTTGTCGACCTCGTCGATGATCGCGTAGTGCAGCTTTCGCTGGCATTGCTGCCGGCCGCGCGGATAGCGGTTATCGCCGAAGGCGGCCGGCTTCATATTGTCGCGCAGGTAGTCGAAGCCGAACTCGTTATTGGTGCCGTAAGTGATGTCGCACTCGTATGACCGTTGCCGCAACTCCGGATCCATGTCCGGGTAAATGGCCCCGACCGTGAGCCCGAGGTTGATGTACAGCGGGCCCATCCATTCCATGTCGCGGCGGGCCAGGTACGGGTTCACGGTAACGACGTGGACACTTTTCCCCTCGATCGCGTTCAGATACGCGGGCAGTGTCGCCACCAGGGTTTTGCCCTCGCCGGTCACCATTTCGGCAATGGCCCCCGAGTGCAGCACCATGCCGCCGAAGAGCTGGACGTCGTAATGGCGCATATTCAGCCAGCGGCGTCCGGCCTCGCGGCAGACGGCAAAGGCCTCGACCAGCAGATCGTCGAGCGTTTCGCCAGCGGTCAGGCGGCGGCGGAACTCGGCGGTCTGATTCCGCAGGTCGGCGTCGGTCATCGCCTGGTACTTCGGTTCCAGGGCGTTGATGGCGTCGACTTTCGGCTGTAACCGCTTGATAAATCGAGCGTTGGACGACCCGAACAACGACGTCAGCGAGCGCTCGAACGAGCGTCCCAGACCGCCGAAGACGAGGCCGATGATTTCCCAGATTCTTTCGAGGACTTGCATAGGTATGATCCGGCGCGAATGATCCCTGCCAGGCGCTTCCATACGCACCAGCGGCGACGGGGGTGCGGGGAGCGATCCGCCACACGGGTGAGAAACTGCGCAAAGTTTTCCAGCGCAGAAGTTTATAGCTTTGGCTAGCGAGGGTCAAGAACGGTTGTTCAGTGGTCAAATGGCTGCCTTTGAAGGCAGCGAGCCCTAGCCGTTTCGGGGCAAGAAGTTCCGATTCCTAACCGCCGTCGGCACTGATCGGCGCTAGGAGTGGGGATAGTGGACCGCCACCCAAGTTGTCTGCTGGTTGGGATCCGTCCATTCGACGCGATGCCGTTTGTGTGCCGGAATCTGCACATGGTCGCCTGGTCGCATCTCGACGACCTCGTTGTCGAACCTAAGTCGCGCCGCCCCCTGCACTAACAGCACCCATTCCTCGGTGTCCTGGTCGTACCAAAAGCCTTCCGGCGAAGCGTGCCCCTGCGAGACGATTCGCTCGACGCGGACGCCTGGGGATTGGAGCACGATTTCGATGAGTTCAACGGGCAGAGGGGAGGGGATCCCGGTGAAGAGATTGTTGGGAGCCATTTGTAGGTAAGTGGGAAAGCTTGAGGACGACCGGTGCGGTCTTAGAGTTCGTGCCTGCGACGGTTCTCGCCCTCAGCTCCAGCGGAACAGCCGCAGCGCCAGCACGAACGAGATGCCGCCCCAGGCCGCTAGTGCCAGGACGTTCGCTCCTTGCGAGGCGAGCGATGCTCCTTCCAGCATTACGCCCCGCGTGGCGTCGATCAACTGCGTTAGCGGCAGGGCGTGAATAAACGGCTGCGCCATCTTCGGAAAGCGCTCGGGCGAGAAGAAAATGCCCGACAGCATCCACATCGGCAGCATCACCAGGTTCATCAACCCACTCACGGCTTCCACCGTCTTCGCCCGGCTGGCGACCAATAGCCCAATGCCCGCGAAGCTGAAAGCCCCTAGTACGATCAGCACTAACAGCGACAGTATGCTTCCCTGGTTGCGTACGCCGAAGGCAATTCTTGCGAATACCAACAGCACCAGCACCTCGGGGATCATGAACAGCAATCGGCTGAGCATGATGCCGGCCAGGAATTCGCTCTTGCGCATCGGCGTGGCCAATAATCGCTTTAGCAGCTTGCGAATACGCATGTCGACCGTGACGAATCCCACGCCCCACATGCCGCCCCCCATTAAGCTCATCCCTAGAAGGCCGGGGACGAGGAAGTCGATATATCGTCCGCCGGGGTCGGTCATTTCGCGGTCACCCGTCGGCATCGGATCACTTCGGCCGGCGGCACGTTGCAAGGCATCGTCCACGGCGCTGCGCGCTAGCGAACTTTCGGGTCGGCCGGGATCGAACCAATAGTCGTAGCGTGGCTCGGACGATTCGTCGGTGATCACGACCAGGTCGGTCTTTCCCAACCGCAACCGTACGCGGCAGGCCTCGAGCGTGTCGCGCCGCACCTGAAAGCGCTCGTTCTTTGCGAGTCCCGCTTCCGCGGCTTCGGCCCGCGGACCTTCGACGATATCGACTACGATCGGTCGCTCGGGCTGATTGCGAAAAGCGATGCCCAAGGCCACGATCATCAACAGCGGAAAGCCGTAGACCCAGAAGACGGCCTCTGGCTCGCGATAAAACTCGCGCAACCGTGAGAGCACAATCTGAGCTAACGGTCGGCGCAACCAAGGGCGAGCCTGGGCGGTCGCGGTTTGCTTCATCACGATGCGTCGTCCTCGTTGATATGTCGACCCGCCAAATGCACGAACACATCTTCCAAGCTGGCATGCCGTGTGGTCAGATTCGAGAGCGCCAAGCCGCGCTCTGTCAGATGCGCCAGCAGAGCCGGTAGCGCCAGGTGCGGTTCGCTGACTGACAGGCAGTAATGGCTGGTCTCGCGCCGCGCGGTGCTTACGGTCGGCAGGCCAAGGAACGACTCGGGGTCGATCAGCGTCTGGTCATCACCGGCGAGTTCGAACTCGACGACGTGCTCGCCTCCCAGGCTGGCGATCAGTTCGCGCGGCGTGCCGAGCGCGATCACCTGCCCGGCGTTGACGATCGCCACGCGGTTGCAGAGCCGTTCGGCCTCGTCCATGTAGTGCGTGGTCAATAACACGGTGCGTCCCTGCCGACCGAAGTCGCGGATGATCTCCCACAGTTGGCGGCGCGATTGCGGGTCGAGTCCTGTCGTCGGCTCGTCAAGAAACAATAGATCGGGATCGCCGACCAGCGCACAGGCCACGGCCAACCGCTGCTTCTGCCCGCCCGAGAGCTTAGAGACCCACGTGGAGCTCTTTTCCTCGAGCGAGACTTCGCGCATCGCGGCGTCGGGCTCGATTCCCTGATCGTAAAAGCTGCGAAATAGTTCCAGCGTTTCACGCACGGACAGTTTTTCGGCCAGTTTGGTCTCTTGCAGCGAGATGCCGATCCGCTGTTTGATGGCCTGGTCGTCGCGCCCCCAACGCATCCCCAGAATCTCGACCTCGCCGCTCGTGGCGGTAAGCAGCCCCTCCAGGATCTCGATGGTTGTCGTCTTGCCAGCGCCGTTGGGACCAAGCAGGCCAAAACATTCGCCGACCTCGACGGATAGATCCAACCCGCGCACAGCATCGACCGGCGGCCGACCGTCGTACCGCTTGCGCAAATCACTGGCCCGAATAGCAAGCGGCATAATGTATTGCAAATATCCTGGTGAACTTGAGCGCCCGCACTCTTCTCGTGAGACCTGCGGACGAGGATTGAAGAGTCCCGTAACTTACGGATTCGCTGCAAACCGTAGAATCTTACCTGCCCTCTGGCCGCGGGATGGCACGCGGACATCGTCGCTTTCGCGAATTACTGCGCGCAACCTATTTCTTGACCTGCTCGGCCTGCCGTAGCGCCCGCACCAGATTCTCACCGAGGACCTTGCGAATCGCGTCCGGTTTGTAGCCGCGGTTCAGCAACTCCTGCGTGATGTAAGGGTACGTCGAGACATCCTCCAACTGCGCCGGCAGCTTGGTCACGCCATCATAGTCTGATCCCAAGCCCACGTGGTCGATGCCGGCCACCTTGACGATGTGATCGATATGGTCCACCAGCGTGTGGACGCTTCCGGGGGAAAGTTTTTGCTGCTCGGCCGTCGAGCGAAAGATGGCGTTCGCGCCCCCTTCGTCTTTCTCGGCCGGATCCTTCTGGCGCCGGGCGATACGTTCGGCCACCGTGCGGGCGCCGAGCTCGGCCCGCTCGGGCACGATGAATCCCGAAAAGAAATTCACCATGATCACGCCCCCATTCTTCGGCAGCCCACGTAGGACATCGTCCGGCACATTGCGCGGGTGTCCGGCCACGGCAAAGGCGGATGAATGCGAAGCAATCACCGGAGCCCGGCTGACGCGCAGCACGTCGCGCATTGCATCGGCGGAAATATGCGAAATATCGACCAACATTCCCAGGTCGTTCATCGTCGTGACGACTTCTTCGCCGAAAGGGCTGAGCCCTTCCGAGCGTGGCACATCCGTGGCCGAGTCGACCCAATCGAGCGAGTCGCTATGGGCCAGCGTCATGTAACGGGCACCCAAGTCGTAGAGCCTACGCAGCGAAGCGATCGAATTGTCGATCGCGTGCCCTCCTTCGACGCCGATCAACGAGGCGATTTTGCCGGACTTGTGAATGCGCACGATGTCGTCGGCCGTTAGCGCCAGTTCCAGGTCGTCGGGATACCGGTCGATCATCCGCCGAATCAAGTCGATCTGCTCGAGCGTGACCTTGGCTGATTCCCCGGTGCGCATCGTCTCGACCGGGGCGTAGGCCGACCAGAACTGCGCCCCGACGCCCCCTTTTTTCAATCGCGGCAGATCGGTGTCGAGCGTCGGTTGCGGCTGCGCGATATCGAACTTCGTAAAGCCCGATTCCCCCTTGGTGCGCAACTGCCAAGGCAAGTCATTGTGCCCATCGACGACGAGCGCACTGCGGTGCAACTCGCGGGCGGCGTCGGTCAATACAACGGCTGGTCGAGCATCGGCGGCCTTGTCCGTCTGTGTGGCATCTTCTACAGCCAGCGCTAAGGGGAGCGACATCATTCCTATCAACGCGACGATAGCAACAATGATTTTGCAGTTCATCGATTACCACGATGGCAGAAGTTCAATTCGGGCTCGCCCGCCTGATAACGAAGATCGTCGGGCTCACGGCCTGAATCGTGGGGAGACGCTTGCGCCACGGCGGCGCGTCGCCCAATTCTCGGCGGAAGTCGGCGCCCCGACAAGCGTCACCTCGCAGCATACCGCAACTTGGCCGATACCAATAAAAAACCCCACGGCTGTGACCCGTGGGGTTTCGAAGGCACTCATATATCGGACACTTTCGCCAGCCCTTGCCGTATCGTGGCCTGCCTTGACCATGACGGCTGGACGAACACCGCAACTAAATCATCTTTACTTCGAACGGCTGCGACGCAGGCGATGAACCAGCAGTCCGCACACGCCCAAGCCTGCCAGCACAACGCTCGACGGTTCGGGGATGCCGGGGGTGAAGCTGCCGCGGATGTCGCCGACATACAAGCCAGTTGCACCCTGCAGTGCGTTCACGACCACAAAGTCCAGCGTGTTTACTCCGGCGACGAAGTTCGCCGAGCTGGGAATCGAGAAGCTGGTCAAGCTGCCAGGGCCCGACAGGTTCGTCGTGCCATTGACATATTGGCCGTTCAACAGAATCAGGCCAATCGTGTTGACCGCCCAGTCGCCGACGATCGACTCAGCGGTCGGCGCCAGTCCGAGATCGAACTTGATTTCATAAATGTACGTGCCAGCCGAATTGCCCGTCGGAGGCGAATCGCCACCCTGCAGCGGATTCGGCGCGATCCATTGGGCGGACGCCGTGTTCGCAACCCAGGTTCCCGGAGGGTTACCGACGACATGTGCATCGGGGATCGGGAAGTTCGCGTCATCGCTGGCCGACAGCGAGTAGTGCGGATCGACGGCGCCGGCCGCCAATGCGTTGCCCGAGCCATCGACGCCCGTGGTGAACAAGGGGATCGTGGCCGCTTCGACATGGGCGGCAAAACCGAAAGCCAAGGTCAGCGCGAGGGCCACCATGCCCAACGACAGCGCTCTTTCGCAACGAATTTTTTTCAAAGAGAATTTCACAGGAGTGCCTTTCACTAGATGAAAACCGAACTCAGATAGAACCAGTTGTTCGCAAGAGGAAACTGGGTCGGTGTTCACTAGCACTCCTGAGATCGTTGCCGCTGGCGGCTGGAGGTTTCGTGGCGTTGTTTTGAAAACGTTTAAAGCAATTTCGAGCGACGTATCGTCACTCGCGGTGCGCTTACGGAACTTGGAAGCCGGTGTCGACGATCAAAAGCTTTCGAAGCTTTGGCCGGTCTTCGGACCGCGTTACCGTGGCGAAATCGCCGAGCGGTACGCAGAAACGAGAAGACCCACGGGAATCCCTACAGCCAATTGAAAACCGATCGATTGACAGAGCCGCTGACGGAAAATCAGTAACTCGAACCGGCTTCCACTAGCTATCCCATGGGCCAAATAAAAGAATCCTGCAAATGCCCGTGGCACCTGCAACGTTTCGTCAGTCTATGATTCGAGGCCGATTGCGTCAACGAAAAAACAACGGAAATCGGTAATACCGGGAGGGAGCAGGCATTTCACCCCAAGGTTCATGGCGGTAACCGATTTAGAGATAGTGGTTTACGGTGGCAGCGAGGCTGTCGAAAAATAGCGATTCCCGAGTTGCGATTCTGCGCAAGCCTCGCTCGGATCCGGACGAGATCGGGATTGGACCAGAAGCCGCTTTCCGTCCTCCGCCCGATCGCTTCCGGACGCGGGTTTTTCCACAATTTGTCTCGTCCGTTCGTGACCCGGCTGCGTGTAATAGAGGGAAACGCATCCGATCACGCCTGACTTCGGCACCCGAGCAATGAACCAAGTGGCCGCCGCCACCGACCACGAGCTGATGGATCGCTCACGGCAGGGGGACCCCGCCGCGTTTGCGACCTTGATCGAGCGGTGGCAGGGGCCGGTCAGCCGACTGGTTTCGCAATTGCTGGGTCCGCAGGCCGATGTCGAGGATCTGTGCCAGGAGGTTTTTGTCCGCGTGCTGCGGGCACGTGACCGGTACCAGCCCAGCCACGCGTTCTCCACTTGGATGTATCGCATTGCCTTGAATGTGGCGCGCGACAGCCGCCGCCGACAACAGCATCGTCCGTCGGTGGTGGCGATGTCGCAGGACGTTCCGTCGTCGGCACCACCAGCGGCCGAATCGATGGCCCGCGACGAGACGGCTGACACCGTGGCCCGAGCGCTGGCCGAATTGCCCGAATCGTTGCGTGAAGTCCTGGTGCTCAAGCACTTCGGCCGGATGTCCTCCAGCGAAATCGCGGTGGCCACCAATCTGCCGCTGGGCACGGTGAAATCGCGCCTGCAAGCGGCCCTGAAGAAACTGCGCGGCGAATTGCGACGCCGCGGACTAACTGACTTGGAATAACACGATGAGTTGCCAAAGCATTTCGGACCTGTTGCCACTATTGATCTATGACGAGCTGGACGTTGGCGAAGCCGCCGCCTGCCGGCAGCATCTGGCCGAGTGCGCGGACTGCCGCGCGGAACTCGCGTCGCTTGAGCGCACCCGTGATCTGCTCGATCAGGCTCCGGTGCGTCAGTCACAGCTCGACCTGGCCGCGGTTTGCCTGCGCGTGGCGGCACGCGAACGTCACAGCCGCTCAGTGCGGCGCGTTGGTGTTAGCGTTGCGGCGATCGCGGCCGTCTTGTTGTTGGCAATGTCGCTGCGGTTTTTCAACATCACGCTCGAACCGGGCCGGCTGGTGGTCGCATGGACAAAGCCACCCGTACGGTTTGTGCCCGCCCCCGACACCTTGCCGGTGGACGTGGCTCCCGCGTCCTTGGCCGACAACGATGCGCCTGGCGAGGAGCGCGGCAACCGTGCAAGTCGCGATGCCGATATCGACGCCTACTTAAGTGGCGAGACGTATTCCATGGTCGCGAGCGCCGGTCTGCCCCGCCCACTTTCGGCCGCCCAGGCGAAAGCGCTGCGGTACGCCCACCCGGCGAGCAAGTCGTCCGGCCTTACACCGCCGGAAAAGACGTATCAGGACCTTCGTCGCGAGTATTTGGAAACCCCTGTCGATGGCAGCGTGCCGCGTGGCTAGTCGCTCACACCAATCACGCGGCCGCTGCCGCGGGGCCGGAGCAGAGAAGAATAGCGAGAACTTTGGACTTAGGTGTTGCGCTGGCTTGTTCAACCGTGATTCCCCATGGCCGTTGACAACCATGGAAGCAATAACCTGCTACCCAACGAGGTCATCGTGAAGATTCAAAGACACCATTCGGGCGTCAGACGGCACGCGAACATCGGGCGCTTGTTGGCGCTCGTTGCCATCACTGCGTCGGCTTCAACAGTGGCGAGGGCCGAGGATCAGCCGCCGGCACCGATCGTCAAGTTTGATGTTATGGCGATGGGCGAGCCTTCGCCGGCACTGCGGTACCGCTTGCTCCCGCCGTTTCAAGATTTGACGCCGGGCAACGCCGCGATTGTCTACACGAAGATCGCCATTGAATTCGGCTCCGGGCAGTCCAACGCGGCTTATGAGGAATACAACAAGGTTGCCGACTGGATGGACCTGCCGGCCGATCAGTTGCCACGTGCCGAAGTCGAAGAAGTGCTCCGCATGCACCAACGGCGCCTGGCCGAAGCCGATCGTGCCGCGCGGATGGAATCGTGCGATTGGCAATTGCCGGTGCGCGGTGACGAACCGTGGGCGGTATTGCTTCCTGAAGCTCAAGGAATGCGACAGGTTGCCCGACTGCTCGTGCTGCGCATCCGTCTGGAAATCCTCGACGGTAAGCACGACGCTGCCATCCACTCGCTGCAGACCGGTTTCGCCATGGCTCGGCATGTCGCTGAACAGCCTACGCTGGTCAGCGGATTAGTGGGAATGGCGATCGCCAACCTCATGATGAGCGAGGTGGCCGAATTTATACGATCACCGGCCGCCCCCAATCTTTACTGGGCCTTAACCACATTGCCGCAGCCGCTCGTCTCGCTGCGCCTGGGCATGGAACAAGAGCAATGCTGGATCGATTTTGCCTTTCCCAAGCTGCGAGATTTCGACACAGCGCAATACTCCGCCGACGAGTGGCGTGAGCAACTCGTGCATGTGGCGGCGGTCAGCAAAAATCTGCTCGACGACCATCCGGAGCAGAGCGTTTGGCCCCCAGAGGTGCTGGCAACGGCGATCGCCCTGCGAGCTTACCCGCGCGCGAAGAGCTTGATGATTGTCGCCGGCCATCCGGCCGAAGAGGTCGAGAAGTTGCCTATCGCGCAGGTCGTCCTGTGGGGAATGATGACGGATTATCGGAGCGTGCGCGATGACGTTTTCAAATGGTATTACGTGTCGCAGTGGGAGCGACCGGCCGCGCAGGGGACGACCGACCTGTTGAAGTCGGCCGAGAAAGGATTCGAAGGGTACCCCTTCGTGTGGCTCATCGGGGCGGCGCAATCAGCAGCGTGGGCCGAGGTGCGCATCGAGCGCATGGTGGCGGCCCACACAGCGGTCGAGGCGCTCCGCATTCACGCCTCGAAGCATGGCCACAAGCTGCCCGCCGCGTTGAAAAATGTCAAAGAAGTGCCGGTTCCTCACGACCCGTCGACCGGACAGCCCTTCGCTTATTCATTGTCGGGCACTACGGGCAAGCTCACCAGCGAGGCGTTCAACGGTAAAAGTCCGGAACATTTTGGTCTGCATTACGAAATCAAGATCATCCCCTTCCGCGCGTCGAGCCCTAAATAAGGAGCATTCCATGCGACGTTTTCTCTATCCCCTTTGCGCTTTGGCCCTGGCAGTCACAGGGCTTGGCTCTCCCGCGCTTGCGGTCGCCGCCAAGACCGAAGTCGCGCGCCTGGTGGAAACGCTGTGGGGGCACACCGACGAAAGGACGTTGATCGTCGTACACGTTGATCTTACTGAATTGCAGCCCGCCGAAGGTATGAAGCAGGTGGCCGGATTGTTGCAATTAGCCCCAGACGGAGACTTATGGAACGCGCAACAAGAAAAGTTCGTCGAGCTCGCGACGCGATATGCTCGCGACGGAGCACGCGACCTGTTTTTCATCGTCAGTATCGACCAACTGCCGGGATTGGACGGATTCGTGACTTATGGTCCCCTTAATCTCAAGGGGAGTGACTCAGCGGCGCCACGTCAAAGGAGTGATGTGCGCGGCGAGGATGATTACGTCTTGATCGGTCCGCCGCTTGTTAGCCGAAGTGGTCTCGACCTCCTCAACGCTGAGCGCCCCGATCTTTCGGCCCCCTTTGCATCCATCGAAGGGCGGACGGTGCAGATCCTGCTGATTCCCTCGGCTCAAACTCGACGCATCATCGAAGAGATCATGCCTGTCCTTCCGGCTGAACTTGGCGGCGCAGCCAGCCGCGTGCTGACGCAGGGGATGCAGTGGGCCGCGTTAGGAATCGATCTCGCTCCGAAGAAGCTCGATGCCCGGCTGGTGGTTCAATCCGCCAATGCCGAGGCGGCCCAGGCGTTCGAAGTCAGTCTCGTGCAGATTTTGAAAGCGATCAGCCAGTTTGGAGCCGTACAACAAGCGATGCCCAAATTCGGAGGCCTTGTCGAGCAATTCAAACCGACCGTTGCGGGGGATCGCCTCACATTTAAAATGGGAAGTCTCACCGCGCTAGCGGCACTAATGGCGCCGCCGGTGGATGCGGCCCGGCTGCAAGCAGGCAGATCGCGTTCGATGAACAACCTCAAGCAGATCATGCTGGGGATGTTCAACTATCTGGACGCGGCAAAGCCTCAGTCCTTTCCGCCGCGCGCCACTTACACGGCCGACGGCAAGCCGCTATTGAGCTGGCGCGTGCATATCTTACCGTACCTGGATCAAGCCAAGCTTTACAAGGAATTCCACCTCGACGAGCCGTGGGACAGTGAGCACAACCGCAAACTGATCGAACGTATGCCCGAGACGCTGCGCAGCCCGCTATCGTCCGCCCCGGCTGGTCGCACGACGTACATGGTTCCGGTGGTCGAGAAGGGGGTCTTCGCCGGTAAAGAGACGTTGCAGCTGAAGGAAATCACCGATGGAACTAGCAATACGGTTGCCGTGGTCGAAGCTGATGACGATCACGCCGTGATCTGGACCAAGCCCGACGATATTGAAATCGATCTGACCGATCCGATGCGTGGGCTGGTCAACCCGGCGCTACACGGTTTCTACGTCGCGGTTTGCGACGGTAGTGTGCGTTTGGTCTCGGACAAAACAGACGTGAAGAACCTGGGCCGACTCTTTAAGGCCAACGACGGTGAAGTGCTCGAACCGCTACCGTAGCGAGGCGCGAGACGTCGCGTGCGGCGCCCGCCGTTGTGCATGTCGGCGGTGCGTCGTGCGCGATCTTCCTTTGTAGCCGGGGTCTGCGGCCCCGGAGCGGTAGAGCGGCGGTTAGGAGCAAAGCAGAAGACCGGCCTCGCAGAGGCCAGCTACAGTATGCAACATAGTTTGCGATTCATCCTTCGCCCGTGTCGGCGAAATCACGGCCGCCCCGGGCCGCGGCGACGATCATCACCAGCCCTACGGCCATCAGCCCCGTGGCGGCCCAGTAGGGAAAGTCGCGGCTTCGTGCGAACAGGCTGACGCCGAACACCGGCCCCATGATGCGGGCCAACGACGTCATGCTTTGACCCAGTCCGAGGATGCTCCCTTGCTCGCGCGGGTCGGTCCGCCGCGAAAGCAACGATTGCAGCGATGGGTTCACAAAGGCAAAGCCTATGACCTCGAGGGCCATGGCCTCGATGAGCAGCGTAAAGTCGTTACGCTGCGCCGCGAAGGCTAGCAGTACGAAGCCGGCCATGGCCGTTACGGCGCCGCCGGTGGCCATCGCCCCTTCGGACAAGCGTCCCGAGAGCCGGCGCACCAAGAATCCCTGGGCCAGCGTCAGAATGACTCCCAAGTACGTGAACGTTGCCAACACGACAAACAGCGTCAGCTTGTCGGCGTCCCGATAGCCCAGGCTTTTTCCCAAGGCGAGAATTCGCACAAGCGCCGCCGAGCGCACTGGCGCCGATGAAGTCTCGGCCGTGGCGTCTGGCAGTGGTTCGAGCGCATCTTTCATGTGCTCGACGAAACCGCCGTCACGTTCATTCCCCACCAATTGTTTGATTTGCAGCGACAGCGTCGATTCGAAATTCGCGAACGAAAACACCGCTACGAACGAGGCCACGAGCAGCAGGCCGATCGACGGTCTTGAGAGCGCGGCCCGTAATCCGCGCCGATCGAACAGCGTGCGTCCCGCGCTTTCGCTGTCGTGCGTGAGTGATTCCGGCAGGCGAAAGATCGCCAGCAATAGCGCCGCGCCGGATAGGCCCGCGGCCAGAAAGCCGGGCCAGGGGCTCGTGGCCGCTTCGCCTCCGGCCAACAGTGCCGCTCCGCCAAGTACCGGCCCCACAGTGAAGCCGAGCGCGAAGGCCGCACCGATTAGTGCCATTCCTTTGGCACGCTCGTGCCTGCCAGTGCAATCCGCGATGTAGGCCTGCGCGGTCGAGATCGTGGCGCCGGCGATGCCTGCCCCGATGCGCGTGATGAACAACCCTGCCAGGCTGCGCCAGGCCGTAGCCAATCCGAACATCGCATAGAAGAACGTCGAGCCAGCCAGTCCAAGGATCACGACCGGCCGTCGGCCGAAACGATCGCTCAAACGCCCCCAGATCGGCAGAAACAAAAACTGCATCGCCGAAAAGCTGGACATCAGCAGTCCCACGATCAGGCCGGTTTGCTGCTCGCTGAAGCCATGCATCTCGGCGAAGTGTTCGCCATAGATCGGCAACAGCGGCAACACCATGCCGAAACCCAACAGGTCGATAAAGACCGTCAGGAAGATGATCAACAGCGCGGACTTGCGTGGGGGCGCGGACATGGCGTGGATTTTCGAGCGGAGCGGCAGAGCAATAGTTAACGGTGGTAGTGAGCCGGGCGTGTGCAACCTTACCCTAGTCCGGGCCCGCTTAGCAACCGCTGGTCACCCGCGGCGGGTCCTTCTATGATTTTGACATGTCGCCTGCTTCGCCCGAAGATCGCCGCCGCTTGGAATCTCTTCCCGCAGAGCAACTGGCGGCGCACCAGCTTGAGCGGCTGAACGCCTTGCTGGCCGAGATCCTGCCCGCGAACGGCTTCTACGCCGGCAAGGTGGCCAACGTGAAGCTGCCGCTTTCGTCACTCGACGAGCTGGCTGAATTTCCTTTCACGTTCAAGAACGAATTGCTCGGCCCGCCAGGCTCGGGCGGATACGCCGCCAATCTTACCTGGCCGCGCGAGCGCTATGTGCGCTATCACCACACCTCGGGCACGCGCGGCCGGCCACTGGCTGTGCTCGACACGGCCGACGATTGGGCGTGGTGGATGGAATGTTGGCAGTACATCCTCGACGCGGCCGGAGTGACTCACGAGGACGTGGCTTTCTTCGCTTTCTCGTTCGGACCGTTTGTCGGTTTTTGGAGTGCGCACGACGCGACACTGGCGCGGGGCTGCCAGGTAGTTCCAGGCGGAGGCATGAATACGATCGCTCGGTTGGAAATGCTGCGCAGCACGCAAGCCACGGTCGTCTTTTGCACGCCGAGCTATGCCTTGCACCTGGCCGAGGTCGCGCGCGAGCGGCAAATCGACGTCGGCGCTTTTCCGGTCCGCGTGCTGATACTGGCCGGCGAACCAGGAGGATCGATTCCCGCGGTCCGACGTCGGATCGAAGATGCCTGGCAAGCCCACGTCTTCGATCATGCCGGCGCCACTGAAATCGGTCCGTGGGGCTTTGCCGACGAAGCCGCCACGGGACTCTATATCAACGAAACGCAGTTCCTGGCCGAATTCCTATCGCTCGAACATGGCGGTCCAGCGAACGACGGGGAACTGTCGGAGTTGGTGCTCACGACGCTCGGCCGCACCGGCTGTCCCGTGATTCGTTATCGCACCGGCGACCTGGTGTGCCCGACCTGGCCGCACGATCGGCCGATCCGCTTTGTGCTGCTCGACGGCGGCGTGTTAGGACGCGCTGACAACATGATGATCATTCGCGGCGTGAATGTTTTTTCCAGTGCGCTCGACCAGATCATACGCAGCTTTCCGGAAGTGCCCGAGTATCGCGTCACGGCCTTCAAGGTTGCCGAGATGGACCAGTTATCGGTCGAGATCGAAGACCATCTGGACGAGCCGCAACGCGTCGCCGAAGAATTGCAATTACGGCTGGGATTGAAGATCGACGTCCGCACGGTCCCGCTGGGCTCGCTGCCCCGTTTCGAAGGGAAAGGCTCGCGCTTTATCGATCGCCGATGACCACTGCCGCCGATTTATCCACGGCTCATCCGCGCGAAGTTCGCGCCGCCGCACGCGCCGGAAAACTCTTGACGCCGACGGCCGGATTGGCCCGCGGTTATGTGCAGGCAAATCTCGTGATCCTGCCGGCGCGCGATGCGGACGACTTCGCCCAGTTCTGCCGTTTGAACGAGCGCCCCTGTCCGCTGCTGGAGCAGACCGAGATGGGCAATCCCGAACCGGTGCAAAGCGCCCTTGGCGCCGATCTGCGACGCGATGTGCCGCGCTATCGAATCTTTCGTCACGGGCATCATGAACCGGTCGAACCCACTGAGGTGACCTCGCTATGGCGTGATGATTTCGTTGGTTTTCTGCTGGGCTGCTCGTTCACTTTCGAAGCGGCTCTTGAAGCCGCCGGACTGTCGGTGCGCCACATTCACGAGCGGCGCAATGTGCCGATGTATCGCACCGCGATCGCTTGTCAGCCGGCGGGCCGGTTTGCCGGACCGATGGTCGTCAGCATGCGCCCCTATCGCGCCGAGCAAATCGAACAAGTCATCGAGATCACGAGCCGTTACCCGACGATGCACGGTGCCCCGCTGCACGTGGGGGATCCGGCCGCGCTGGGTATCACGGATGTGGCGCGCCCCGATTTCGGCGACGCCGTCACGATTCACGAGGATGAGATTCCCGTCTTTTGGGCGTGCGGTGTTACGCCACAACTGGCGCTGCTGGCCGCCGCGCCCGAGATCGCGATCACGCACAGCCCTGGCCACATGTTCGTCACGGATTGGAAGGAGGAAGCGTTTTGCAAAATGTGAAATCGGAAGGCAAGCTCGCGCCGCTGGATGTGGCCGCTTGCCGTCGTCAATTCCCGGCGCTCGCGCGCGAAATCGCAGGTCAACCGGCTGTGTTTTTCGACGGACCGGCTGGCAGCCAGGTGCCGCAGCGCGTGATCGACGCCATCTCCCGCTACTTGATTGAGTGCAACGCTAATCATGGCGGACTGTTCGCCACGAGCCGGGAAAGCGATGCCCTGCTTACCGCGGCCCGCGAGGCGATGACCGACCTGTTGGGCTCGGGCGATCCATCGCTCGTGGCTTTTGGCGCGAATATGACCACGCTGACATTCGCGCTCAGCCGCGCCCTGGCCCGCACGTGGAAATTGGGAGACGAAATCATCGTTAGCCGGCTGGATCACGACGCCAATGTCACACCTTGGGTGCTCGCCGCGCGCGATGCCGGTGTGATCGTGCGTCATATCGGCGTGCGACGCGACGACTGCACGCTGGACCTTGATGAATTTCGTTCGCTCCTCTCGCCCCGCACGCGCCTGGTGGCCGTAGGCTGTGCGTCGAACGCCGTGGGCACAGTGAATCCGGTGTCCGAGATCGTTGCGCTGGCGCACGAAGCCGGCGCGCTCGTCTTCCTCGATGCCGTTCATTACGCACCGCATCGCTTGATCGAAGTCGATGCCTGGGGTTGCGACTTCCTGGCTTGCTCGGCCTATAAATTCTTTGGCCCGCACGTCGGGGTGCTGTGGGGACGGCGCGAATTGCTTGAATCGCTGCCGGCCTACAAGCTTCGTCCAGCCGGCGACATGCTGCCGGATCGCTGGATGACCGGCACGCAGAGCCACGAAGGGATTGCTGGTGCACTGGCCGCGGTGGAATACCTGGCCGATCTCGGCCGCACCGCCGACCCTACGCGCGCGGCACGACGTGCTGCGCTAACGACCGCCTTCGCGGCGATCACAGAGTACGAAACGCAACTCGCCGCGCGCCTGCTATCCGGACTGGCCGAGCTGCCACGCTTCGAGGTCTGGGGCATCCCCGGCACCGCGCGACTGCACGAGCGTGTTCCGACCGTAGCCATCAAGCATGCCGAACGAACTGCGCACGATGTTGCCGAGCGACTCGCCGAGCAGGGCATCTTTGTCTGGCACGGCAACTTCTACGCCCTGCCGCTGACCGAGACGCTGGGCCTCGAGCCCGAGGGGGTCGTGCGGATTGGCCTGTTGCATTACAACACGGCAGGCGAGGTTGATCGGCTGCTGGCCGCGTTGGCCGAGTTCGGTTGAATGCGAAGGACGAGTTAGAGTTTGGTGTTCGCTTTTTTTCGTTAGATGTTTTTAAGGGGACCCTCGCCTAACCTCTCCCAAAGGGAGAAGGATAAGAAGGGGCGTCTTGCGTAATGCCCGCTGTGTTAGAGGAGCCGCGCACAAACCCCTCTCCCTCCGGGATAGGGCAGGGTGAGGGAGCGTGACTATTAGAGCTTCCTCGCCAAACGGCGATCAGTTTCAAGTCGATTTCGGAAAGCAATCATCGAGTTTCCTATGCCTGTGCATCCCACAAAGCTCTCCTTGCTCGCCGACGGTGCCGTGCGCATCGAGTGGAGTGACGGCGTGACGCGCCGTTATCTGGTCCGGCAACTGCGCGACGAATGCCCGTGTGCGACGTGCCGTGAGAAACGGGCGGCTCCGCCACCGCCGGCGACATCGCTGAATGTTCTCTCGCCGGCCGAGGCCAAGCCTTTGACGTTGGCCAGCATGAAGCCGATGGGGAATTACGCCTATGCGATCCAATTCAGCGACGGCCACGACACGGGCATCTACACGTTCGATCTACTGCGCGAACTCGGCGAAGAGACCGCAGAAGGGAAGTAAATGCAGAGTGACGAATGATGAATCGGGGAAAGTGCGGATCGCGAAGTGTTGTGCCGAATGGCTAGGAGAGGTGGCCACGAAAAACGCGAAATGGCACCAAGAGAAAGTTAGGGAACTGTGCCTAGAGAATTCTCTGTGGCCTCGGTGAACTCTGTGGCAAGAATCTTCTGGCCCGGAAGGGAAAGAGTGGGCCGCTGACAGTCGGCTGGGGCCGTTTAGAAACGGAGAATGCG